>CAMWLB010000051.1 GCA_947174985.1 uncultured Lachnospiraceae bacterium
GTTATATGGCTCTTTTAAAAAAGAAATATGATGAGACGGAAAAAGCGCTTATAAAAAGCTGTGAAGAGGTTTCCGCACTTCGCAAAAAACAGGCGAAGAAGCTGGAGAAGACCTTAAAAACTGCGCTTTCTGAGTTGAATTTTCTGGCGGTGGAGTTTGAAATTAAAATAGAACAAAAAGAAGCCTCGCCGGATGGCTTTGATGATGTGGAATTTTTGATTTCCACCAACCCGGGCGAAGAAAGAAAGCCCTTGGGACAGGTGGCGAGCGGCGGTGAGCTTTCGCGTATCATGCTGGGCGTCAAGACAGTGCTGGCAGACAAGGATGCGGTGGATACGCTTATCTTTGATGAAATCGACGCAGGAATAAGCGGCAGGACGGCATGGAAGGTTTCGGAAAAGCTGGGTGCTTTATCCTGTGCGCATCAGGTTATCTGTATCACACATCTGCCGCAGATTGCGGCAATGGCGGACGCACACTTTGCCATTGAAAAGCAGACGGACGGACAGAGCACCATGACAGGTATCCGCAGACTGACAAAAGAGGGAGAAATCGAAGAGCTGGCAAGGCTTTTGGGGGCGGACGCTTTGTCTGAGGCGGCGCTTTCCAATGCAAAAGAAATGAAAATTGAGGCTGCCAAAATCAAGCAAAGCTGATTTTGGTGTTTAAACTTTAAAAATATGACAACACTAAGAAGAGTATCCGATATGGGTACTCTTTTTTTGGAGGTATGGCAATGAAAAACAAAAAAAGAAAGAAAATATACAGAAGGTGCCTGTTGTGCGCCCTCATAATTACCTGCCTTACGCTTGCCGGCGTCGGTTTTCTGTACTATTACGATAGGATTCCCGGCAATATCAAATTGAAGATGGGAGAAGATCAGGTATTGAACATAGGACTGCCCCTTGAGGGAGAAATCGTCAGAATACAAGAGGATGCGGACGACCTTGCGGTTCCTGCAAACGGACAGGGAGAGTCCAACATACCGGCAGATTCCATCTACATTGATTTGCGGAATCCCGTTACCATGCGGGCAGATACGCTGAGCAGCTATCAGATGAACCTGAAGCTGTTCGGGTTCATTCCTTTTAAGCAGGTCAATATCGATGTCATCGAAAATATGACGCTCACGCCGGTGGGACTGCCCGTCGGCATCTATATGAAAACGGACGGTATTCTTGTGATTGGCGTGGGAGACTTTATATCCGTAAACGGAGCCAGTGTCTCGCCTGCCCGATATCTTTTAAAGACAGGAGATTACATTCTGGCCCTGAATGGGGAGGAGGTAACGGGTAAAAATGCCTTTATAGAAATGGTGGAAGACTGCGGCGGGCAGCCGGTTGTGCTCACGGTGCGCCGTGGAGGAGAGACCTTTGATATCGAGGTGCAGCCTTATCAGAACCAGAGCGGAGAATATAAGCTGGGCGTCTGGGTCAGGGACAATGCGCAGGGCGTGGGAACTATGACCTTTGTGGACAGTGAGGGCAATTTCGGCGCGCTGGGGCATGGTATCAATGACGTGGACACGGGCATGATCATGGAGCTTGACAGCGGAACGCTCTACAGAACGGATATTGTGGCAATCAAAAAAGGAGTCAAGGGAGAACCCGGGGAAATGACCGGCATGATTGAGTACAATGACAGCAATATTTATGGTGTTATTTCGGAGAATACCGAGCGGGGAATTTTTGGAACCTGTAACGACAGAATATTATCCTGCATCGAGACAGAGCCGCTTCCCATTGGTCTGAAACAGGAAGTAGAAATCGGGCCTGCCCAGATTCTCTGCATGGTGGATGGAGAACTGAAATATTACGATATCCGGATTAAGGAATGTCATCTTGACCAGAACAATGTCAACCGTGGCATCGTGCTTCAGGTAACGGATCCTGAACTGATTGCCGTGACAGGCGGCATCATACAGGGTATGAGCGGTGCGCCCATTATACAAAACGGCAAATTGATTGGAGCTGTGACCCATGTTTTGATAAACGATTCGACAAGTGGATATGGAATTTTTATTGAGGAGATGATTTCGTATTAGGAAAACGCTGATGGAAGCATTTCCCGCATCGGATTTGCGCCGTAAGGCCGGTGATGCAGAAAAGCAGCCGTAGCTCCATGAGGGAAGCGAGGCTGCTTTTTTGTGTAAAAACCATATTATCTGTTATTTATGATTTGCTTTGTTCCTCTTTGGCGGCGGCGAAAAAGGCATCGCAGAATCCATTCCATTTTTCCACATATTCCGCATGGCTGACCGGTATAAGGTCAGCGGGCGTATGGATACTGCGTTTTTCGGCTTCTTCTACAAAACCATACACCCAGCCGTCGGTACTTTCTGCCACGGCACGGACATGTTTCCAGCCCTGCATAAGCGCATAGTAAAGTCGGGTATGGCCGTCAAGAGAAATAAAACGCCCCTGATACGGCAGCACCTGAATGATAATATCCTCTGCCTTATGGATAAAATTGCTGATGGCGGCAATTTTGTCCTTGTCAACATAAAACTGTGACGGCTGAATCTGTTCCAGCTTAAGCGTCAAAAGCTGCGCCGCGGGAAAGTCCCTGATGATACGGCGGTTTTCGTCATAGAATCGGGTAATGTGCGGTGTATAAAAACGAAACTGGTCAATCAATGAGGAAAAATCTTCAAATTTTCCATGAATCACCGCTTCAAAATCAGATATAATTTCGACCTCGCAAGGCGCACCGTCCACAAGGAAACAGCCGTGCTGCTGCAGAACCTTCTGCGAAAAACGACTGTCCTCATACGTGTCAATTCGTTCAATTTCCATTTTTATACCCCTGTATATCGCAAGTCGGCTTGCGAGTTCTTTTACTTTATGATACTGCCTTTCCTAAGTAGTACAATTCATCCGGACATATATCCTTCCCATCGGGCCACACAACAGTAAAGCCGTCTGTGGAAACACGCTTAAAATATTCAAAAGACCGTAATTTTCCGTACCATTCGCCCTTGATATATGGTTCGACATCAAAGTACTTTTTTTCTCCATTATCAAATACTACTAATATCTGATATGCACACGTCGCTTCTACATGAACCGCAGTTGGTCTTAACATGTCGAAATACCTCCACCATCTAACGCAATGATTCAATTATCTTAATCTTAACATAAGCTTCCGTGTGCTTCAAGTTTTTTGGAAACCCATTATTTCTTGCGGAAATAGGACATTGTGATAAAATCATCAATAAATATTTCAAACTTTTTGTAATATGCCGCACATCCCGCGCGGCTGAAACGTTATACATTGTGAGAGGAGGTTTTACAACGGTGAATGATCTGGCAGGCATTTACGACAAAATATACCGTTATTGCTTTTATAAAGTGAGAAATTCCGTTGCTGCCGAGGATATCACACAGGAAACCTTTCTCAAATTTTTTGGGCAGCAGTCAAAAATACGGCGCGGCGAGGATATGGCTTATCTGTACACGATTGCCAAGAACTTGTGTGTAGATTACTTCCGGCGAAAGCAGACTTTGGAATTGACCGATGATTACCCTGTGGAGGATTTCACGGAGCAGAGCGACATAAAAGCAGCTGTCCGTAACGCGCTCGAAAAGCTTGACGAACGGCGGCGCGAGATTATTGCTTTACGATATATCGGCGGGTTGTCGGTGAACGAAACTGCATTCGCAGCGGGAATATCAAGATTTGCAGTATATCGCCTTGAGCGAGTTGCCTTAAAAGAATTGAAAAAACTGATGGAGGGAGTGTTGTAGTATGAAAATCGAAAAGGCCCTGCGAAGCGCGTTCACACCGCCCGAACCGCGAAACAAGGACAAGTTTATAGATTCTATGCGCTATCCTAAGCTGTCATATTCGGAATTTGTTTTGTCGCAGATATGCTATATCCGCAAGAGGGTATGGCTTTTCTCGGCGGCAGTGCTGTTGGTAGCGATTAGTGCGGTGTATGTTATTCCGCAAAACGAAATGTATATCGTGTGGGTAGCATCGGCGCTTATCCCGTTTTTGGCATTGATGACAGCAACGGAAATTTCGCGCTCCGATATTTTCGGAATGTCGGAGATTGAGGCAGGGTGCAGATATTCCCTGCCGCAGCTTATTGGTGCGCGAATGATAATTCTGGGTGTGTGCAATTTCACGGTTATATCGGCTATCGTGGTCATTTTTGGATTTTTCTCGCCGCTCGGCATTATGAAAGCAGCTTTGTATATTTTAACTCCTTATATGACAGTCAACGGAATCTCTCTTCTTGTTTTGGATAAGGTCATAGGTTTGGAGGGCGTATACATCAGTGTTGCAGCAACGATCGGCGTTAGCCTGGCGGGTGTATTTATATTCGGGAGAGTTCCTTTTGATATGCGCTTTGTAAACGCTCTATGCACCGTGCTATGTGCAGGCGGTGTAATCATGACCGTGATTCAAATCGAAAAAATAATGAGTGGAAGGAATGAATGTTATGGAATTAAAAATTGACCGCGTGACAAAAAAATACGGCAGCAAAATTGCCTGTGACAGAATATCGACTACGCTTCACAACGGTGTATACGGACTTCTGGGCGCGAACGGAGCGGGAAAAACAACGTTAATGCGAATGATGTGTGGATTATCTAAGCCTGCATCGGGGAATATCTCATACAATGGGATTGACGTTTCACAGGAGGAATACCGCGATATGCTCGGATATCTCCCGCAAAATTTCGGATATTATCCCGAATTTACTGCGCAGGATTTCATGATGTATATTTCCGCGCTAAAGGGCATTCCCAAAAGCAGGGCAAAAGCAAAGACTGCCGAGCTGCTGGAGATGGTTTCGCTGAAAAACGAGGCCCGGAAGAAAATAAAAACATTTTCGGGCGGTATGAAACAGCGGCTCGGTATTGCGCAGGCAATGCTGAACGACCCGCAAATACTGATACTCGACGAGCCGACAGCGGGACTTGACCCCAAAGAACGAGTGAAATTCCGCAATCTGATTTCCCGAATGGGTGCGGACAGAATCATACTTTTATCGACGCATATCGTGTCGGATATCGAGCATATTGCGAATACGATTCTTGTTATGAGAAGCGGTCAGCTTATCCACGAAGGCTCGCTTGATGAAATTATTTCGGTCATAGACGGCAAGGTCTGGGAGTGTATCGTTTCCTCAAAAACCGCCGATGAACTCAGCTTGAAATATCCGATTATCAATACAAGAAATGAGAACGGCAGTGTATTCCTCCGCCTTGTCAGTGATGAAAAGCCCTGTGAGAACGCTGAAAATGCGCAGGCAACTTTGGAGGATTTATATTTGTATTATTTTAATGAGGAAACTGCGGAGGACCAAGCGATATGAACATGTTTTTTGAATTGGTAAGATTTGAACTGAAGAAAATTCTGCGCAGAAAACGTACCGTGATTGTGCTCGCGTTTGCGGTGATTGTTGGAGCATTAAGCGTTTTCGGCACTGTGATAGGAACCTATTACTACACGGACGAGAACGGCAGCGAGGTCGCTATTTCAAGATATGAGGATGATATGATAGAGCGTCAGGACGGCGAGGCACTTTCGGGCCGGGTAATAGACGCCGATTTGATTATGGAGGCAGTCGAGGCTTACAAAAGCGTGGTGCCGCTTGAAAACGGAAATTACATCGGCACTTCGCAATATCAAGATAATGCGAGAAAATACAGTGAAATTTACGGTATAGTACGCAGAACATTTCATCTAAGCAGCCTTGCGGAATTTCAAAACCTGACTCGCGGGCAGGCAGAGCAGTTTGACGCTGTACGCCGCCAAAATATGGAGCAAACAATTATGAACGGTGCGGCAAGCGAAAATGTGCGCAAATATCAGCAAAAGTGTTTAAACAACTCTTCCGCGACCTTGACATACGAGTATTGGGGCGGATATTACAGATTTGTGACAATAATGTATACGACTGCACTCATGGCGGGTGCGGCGATAGCGGTAATGCTCTCGGGAATTTTTTCCGATGAGTACACAAGCGGCGCAGACAGTCTGATACTTTCTTCAAAGCATGGCAAGGGTCTTGTTATCGGCGCAAAATTGTTCACGGCGTTTTCGGTCTCGGCGGTGCTGATTGCGCTGTTATCGGGAATAAGCCTGATTGAGTCGTTTATTGTCTGGGGTACGAATGGAGCAAACGCGTCGTTGGAATTGGTGAGCGGCGTTTTCCCATACCCGCTCACAATAGGGCAGGCTGTGCTGTTGTATTTTATATGTATGCTCGCAGGCAGCATAATGTTTGCGGCAATCACCGCACTTTTTTCAGCAAAGTTGAAGCTGCCGTTCAACACCATTGTGATAATGACCGCGCTGCTGATAATCCCGTTATTTATCAGCATTCCCGAAGGAGCGCCTGTCTGGATATCCTGCCTGGCAAATCTGCTGCCCGTGGGAATGTTCACCTTCTGGGGCGCGATGTTTGAATTTCAATATGAAATATTCGGGCTTGTAATTCCACCGTATATTTTTCTGCCGGTGTTTGCGCTGCTCGTTACCTGCATTTGCTCGTATTTTGCCGGGCGAGGTTTTAAAAATCACCAAATAACCTGAACAATAAGATTTGCGGAAAGGCGAGTACAAAAACTTTGTGAGTGGCAATCTGAATCCGGATTATACCTGGGATGAGGTTCATCTGTTGGGAAAATATAATATTCTATGGCTGGAGTATTTCTGTAAACATGGTATTGTGAAAGACAACTAACTATTTCACATACGGGATCACTTCTTTTAAAGATTACAATACCGATTATAGGAAGCATCGCCCCCCCTTAGCCCCGTCTTGGGGTTCTAAGGGGGTTCGATGCTTCATAAGAAAGTTCAGGAATCCTTCAGTTCAATGGGAATCTCATATAACACTTCATAACTGTCGTCAATGATCTCACCATAGGGGTCTGTTTCCATGTTGCTATGGATCACTTTCAGGGTCAGTTGCGCGCCCACTTCTTCTGGTTTGATGAACCAGTAGCCATATGTGTCATTGTCCCTGTTTGGATAGGCGGTATAATCATTGCCCAGCTCATCGGACAGGACGAACTGATAATCATCCCCGTTATGCCCGATGGTGCTGCAGTTGATGAAGAGCGTCACATAAAGGGCGGATTCTTCAATCCGCTCCAGTGAGATCCTGTGCTCCCCGAATGAATAAGTTTTGCCGATGTTCCAGCTCCTGTCCGTAAAGCAGGATGTGGGGGTAAAGGTGCTGGTAAAGCCTTCGCCGCCCTGTTCATAGAGCAGCCTGACAGTCAGTTCCTTTCCTATCAGGTCCCAGCCCTCTACGCCGTTTAAGTCAATGCAGTATAGGTAGGTCGCTTTCGTTTCTTCCACTGTATCGTCATTATAACCCTCTACATAGAGTCCTTCCATGTATTCTGACTGGCAGAGCACTGTATTCCCTTCTGTAATGTAAAAAAACCATGGCAGGAAATAGGTGTGGAAAGAGCCGTCCTTAGCCTCTTCCAGACCGCTCCAGTCAAAGGTGTAGCACAGCAGAATACGGTGGTCCTCCACCACTGCGTTGTTCAGTGTACCGACTACCCCGTTGCATTCCTGCGTGTCATCTATGCGGACAGCATAGGCGGCTTCAATATCGGCAAAATTCTGCATGACGATGCGGTCCGCATTTGCCAGATTGGCAAGGAAATGGCCGATCATCGGGACGGCGGCGACACTGACCGTGCCGATGAGCAATACCATGGCGGCAGCCAGAGCGACGCTGAAACGCATTCTGGTTCGCTGAGTTTTACGTGTCTTTGTCTGTGCGTCGATATATTCCTGTATGTACTCTTCATCCACACTTCCAATGATATTCAGCAGCTGTTCGTTCATTTTTCCACTCATATGAAAATTCCCCTTTCCGTCAGATGGTTTTTCAGTTTATTCCGCATTTTGGAGAGGCGGATATTTATAGTGTTTTTTGTCACCCGGTTGCTTTTTGCCAGTGATTCTATGGATTCAAGAGCAAAGTAGCGGCCCATGAAGAGGATTCGGTCTTCGGCGGACAGTCCGGCGAGGAAACCGTTTATGGCCTGCCGCAGTTCGTCGGCATCTTCATTAAATGTGGCACCTCCGGAAATGCAGTCCTCCAGCTCATCCAGAGCGACCAGGTAGGCGCCTCCGCCCCGTTTTTTGGCCGTCAGGCGTCGGAGGCGGTCTATGGATCGCCTCCTGGTCAGCATAACGGCATAGGAAGCAATCGATGCGGGACGTTTGGGGGGAACGGTATTCCAGATGTCCAACAGGGTATCATTGACGCATTCCTCGGCATCCTGCGTCGTGGGAAGGATTCGCCCTGCGAAATTTTTCAGCAGTCTGCCATACCGGCGTATGATCTCATCCAGAGCGGATTCCCTGCGCTGCCAGAGCAAAGCAATGATTTCGGTATCTTCCATAAGCTGCTCCTTTCATTCTTCTTTCACAAGTATATCATTATTTCATGGTCTCATCCAGATAAAGCTGCACCCTGTTCTGGATGACCTTTGCAGTTTCCTCCGCTGTTTTGGCTCCGGCGAAGAAAGCTCCGGTTTCTTCGCTCACGATGTCCATGATTTCTTCGTTCTCATAATAGCGGTGGTTTACCGAAAGGAGGAATGTCACCAGTTTTTTAAGCTGCTCCTCCGTCACAGGTTCCGGAGAGGCGGATTCATTGTCGGTAGAATAGCTCTGGGACTCGCTGAGGGCTGATCTGGAATTTTCGAGTAAAACTTTTTTCTGTACCGGAAGTCCCCGGTGGAGGCCGGACTGATAGTCATCCATCAGATAATACCGCAGGAATTCCCATGCCCCCTCAATATGGTCGGAATGGGCGGAAATGGCATAGGCTTCCTCCGCTCTGATATAAGAGCCGGAACCGTCTTCCATGGGAAAGCCGATATAGGAAACTTCCTCTCCAAAGATGCCGTTTACATAGTAATCGATGCCCTCAAAGCTGCTGATGGGCATGCCGGCGAGAAGCGTCCTGCCATCCCGGAACTGTGCTTCGTAGTTCCTCCAATAATCTTCTCCGTAAGAATCTGCATCCAGAGCTTCGGGGAGGGATCTGGCATATTCTAAGAGTTCAAGGAAATTCCGAGATTGGAAGTTGCATTTACCCGCGCCGGTGTCAATAAAACTGCCGCCGCAATATGCCATCATGATCTGAAGGAAGGAGGAGCGGTTGGCCTCCGGGATCAGGTTTGTCCCTTCCGGCAGGGTTTCCAGCAGATGTACTGCATCGGTGAAAGTCCATGATGTCCTGTCCCCCACGACAGAGGATGCTCCTATCATGGTGTCCACACGGAAACTGGGAATAACGTAATACAGTTTCCCATCCATGGAATAGGCTTCAAACACGTTCTGCAGGAAATCGGTTTGGGAAAGTTCCGAATCCTTTTCGATAAGTTCCCCGATATCCGCCAGAAGTCCCTGTGCGGCATAGGTTTCCACAGGCAGACCGTCAGTGACCAGTATGTCAGGCACATTGCCCGAAAAGACGCTGCTTGTCATCTCTGTGATACCCGCCGCAAGTTCATCTTCGGAATCATATTCTTCCACATTCTGCACTATGATGCGGTATTGGTCACTGCTGCGGTTGAACTCCACTACCCGCTGCATGACGTCATCGCTTATATAGCAGCCTGCCAGCAGAAGCACGGACCTGTCGGGTACGTCCGCCGGATCCACGTAGGTAAAGATTCCCATGCTGGCCTCGCTGTTGTAACTCTCATAGAACAGACCTGCGAAGGAGGTGTCATTCAGGCTGATCAGCGCGTCAAAGCTGCTGACGTTTAAGTCTGAATTGATGAAGTCCATGACCTTTGTGCCTTCTGGGGTCTGCGAAGAAGAGTGAGGGCTTGCCGTATCATCCGGGGCATAGGAGAAGATGCCAGTGCGATTGCTGTACAGCAGGTCAGAGCCGGGGCCTGCGGCCAGGCTTCCGTATCCGTCCCAGCCGGAGGAAGGCATCTGGCTGGATTCTCCCATTGTGTCCGCAGCAGGATCATAGGATACAAGGTATTGTTCCTCCCAGTCGTCTTCCCCGTAACAGACAAGCAGAAGAGTGCCGTCCGTCCGGTGCACGACAGCAGCGCTGGTGCTGAATATTTGAAGGGTTTCGTCGGATAGTTGTCTGGAGCCGGAAGTCTTTCCCCGTGCATCCACTGATATCTGCCATGCATGTTCTCCCGTCAGTGTCAGGCTTGCCGTGCCGTCCTCCGTCACGGATATGGCGTTTACGGAAAGAGATTCGTCACCGGAACCGCAGTCCTCCAGTTCCGTCTCCCACAGCAGACGGCCTTCCGTGGTCCAGCAGCACAGATAGTGCATGGATACGGCATCCTCCTCCGGATTCAGAGGCTCTCTGTAATAATATCGAATGGCGTAAATTCTGCCGTCGGCCCCGAAGGTGTAGTTTTCATAATAGGAATATTCCGAAGCGTCGGAGCCGTCTTCCTCAGCAGGGTTCCATGGAACTGTTTCAAGGGGGACAACGGCCGCGCCGGAGCCATCGTCAACCATGGACAGGATACGAACGTCATTGTCGTTGTAGTGTTCCCAGTCTGTTACTTTCATCAGCAGGAAAATCTTCCCGTCTCTGTAGCCGGAGGCGCAGACTTCATATTCGTCCCCTCCGAAATCTGGCATTGCGATTTCCTGAAACTGATAGACATGCTCCTTTGCCAGAGCATCGTTTTCTTTTTCGCTTTCTGTAGCACTTCTGCCGCAGGCACATAAACTCAACGCCACAGAGAGGAGCAGGCTAAAGCCTGTCAACTGCTTGCTTTTTTTTCTTTTCATAGGAATCCTCCATTCTTTTTGTAGCAGCATAATCTGCATTCTATCTCTTAAATCGCAGAAAGAGGAAAAAACTTTCAGGTTTGCACATTATTTATGTTTTTATTTTTAGGTGCAAAAAACAAATAGGAATACACTTTAGATACCACCCCGGTCTTTTGTCCGTTCTCAGGGAAAAATCTGAACATCGGGAATTACAATATCTTGGGCGGTAAAACATGTATAATAAACCAGAAGACAAAATAAAAAATTTTTGTTTTCTGTAGTTTTTGCTCTTAGATCCATAGTAAATGTATAGAGGGCAGAAGGGAGGTTGCAAATGGATGACAAAGCGATTATTGAATTGTTTTTCGCCCGGTCAGAAGGGGTGATTAAAGAACTGGATTTGAAATATGGAAAGCTGTGCCACAAAATATCCTCTAATATTCTGCATAATCAGCAGGATGCAGAAGAATGTGTCAATGACGCCTATCTGGGCATATGGAACACAATCCCGCCAGAGCGGCCTAATCCTCTGCTGGCATTCCTGTGTAAAATTGTCCGTAACCTTTCAGTACAGGGATCAGTGCCCTGGAATTCGCAAGGCTTTTGTATTCCTCCGGGGAATCGTTTTTTTCCCTGGCACGATATCAGGGTGGGCTTTGAGGAAGTCCCGGTTATAAAAGGAAATGTCGCGCACAATGCCGAGGCCGTTGGTGAGGATGCATGGAGCCGTAAGCAGCCTTATAGCGCCCCTGTCGGCGTGACTTGCCGATACCAGTGTGGACTTGCCGCAAGCCCCCTCATTTCAACCATAACAGAGCGAATTCCCGCGAATCCGACACCACTCCCCACCATTCCCCGTTCCCGGCGGAAAATGTAAAATAAATGCGACGCATATCAGTTGAAGTTGCAAACACTATCACATTATAATGTGTACGATAGAGTTTTGTAAAAAAAGCGAGTTTTGAACCAAAAAAAGGAGGTTTTTTCATGGAGCAGCTTAATGTTTTGACTACAAAAGATAATGAAAAGCTGTATAAAATAATCGGACAGTTGATGAGTACCGACAAAGAATTCCAGATTATGATTACAGTACCCTCCGGAAATAAGGAAATGCCGGCAAAATCTGTGGAAACGACGAAAAGAACGGAAGAAAGGGATTTGGAGCAGGATGTTACCGATATGATACATGAGATTGGCGTGCCGGCGCATATTAAAGGATACCAGTATCTCAGGGAGGCCATTATGATGGCGGTGGAGGACAATTCCATGCTAAGTTCCATCACCAAGATTTTATATCCGACGATAGCGAAGAAATTTCAGACCACGCCGAGCCGTGTCGAGCGTGCCATCCGCCATGCGATTGAGGTGGCGTGGAGCCGCGGCAGAATGGAAACCCTGGATGCCCTATTCGGGTATACCATAAATACCGGAAAAGGCAAGCCCACCAATTCCGAGTTTATTGCGCTGATTGCGGACAGAATCCGTCTAAAATACCGAAATTAAACCTTTTAAATCCTCCTCTTATGATGTATAATAGAAAAAAACAATGGTGTTACAGGAGGAATTTCCATGAAGAAGGTATTGTTTGTGGCGTCGGAGGGGGTGCCTTTTATCAAAACAGGCGGGCTTGCGGATGTTGTCGGTTCTCTGCCCAAATGTCTGGATAAGGAATATTTTGATGTGCGGGTGATGATTCCCCGATACACCTGTATGAAGCATGAGATGCAGGAGAAATTAAGCTATGTCACCCATTTTTATATGGATTTCAACTGGCATGAAGAATATGTGGGGATTTTGACAGCGGAGGTTGACGGGGTCAAATATTATTTGATAGACAACGAGCACTATTTTGGAGGCTTTAAGCCTTACGGCGACAATGTACTGTTTGAAATAGAAAAATACGCTTATTTTTCCAAGGCGGCGCTTTCCGCCCTGCCCTTAATCGATTTCCAGCCGGACATCGTACACTGCCACGACTGGCAGACAGGACTGATTCCCGTATACATGAAAGAGCGCTTCAGGGGGAATCCCTTCTTCTGGAACATGAAGTCCATTATGACCATCCACAACCTGAAATTCCAGGGCAAGTGGGACGTAAAGGCAGTGAAGAACATCACCGGGCTGCCGGATTATTACTTTACGCCCGACAAGCTGGAAGCGTACAAGGATGCCAACCTGTTAAAGGGCGGTCTGGTATATGCGGATGCCATCACTACGGTGAGCGATACTTATGCGGAGGAAATTAAGACAGAATTTTACGGCGAAGGTCTGAACGGTCTGATGATTGCACGTTCTAACGATTTGCGTGGCATCGTCAACGGCATCGACTACGACGAGTTCAATCCTGCAACTGACAAATACATAGAGTTCCCTTATGACGCAGTCAATTTCCGCAAGGAAAAGGTAAAGAACAAGCGCGCCCTGCAGAAGCAGTTAAATCTTGCGCAGGACGACAGAAAGATGATGATTGGCGTTGTGTCAAGGCTGACCGACCAGAAGGGCTTCGATTTGATTGCCTATATCATGGATGAGCTCTGCCAGGATGATATACAGCTTGTGGTACTGGGCACGGGCGAGGAACGCTATGAAAATATGTTCCGCCATTTTGACTGGAAATACGCGGATAAGGTTTCGGCAAATATTTACTATTCCGAGGACCTTTCCC
>CAMWLB010000052.1 GCA_947174985.1 uncultured Lachnospiraceae bacterium
TCCTCCTCGCTCTCCGCATTGAAAAAACGTATCCATTCCTCCAGGGGGCCGTCTCCCCTTAACTCCTTGTTCAGCTCCAGCACATGTATCTCAAAGGCATCCGAAAACTCGCCGCCTCCTCTGTCCCGCAGGCGGTATACCCTGTGGTATTCCGCACTGTCCGTCAGCGGAAAGTCCAGGATACTGATGCACACACAGCGCTTCAGCCTGTCGTAATCCTCCCCGAAACGGAGCTCCGACGTGTACATCTTTGACAGGTAAAACAGCTGCCTTTTGTCCCAGAACCGGCTCATCTTCACCTGCAGCTCTATGTCAATTTTCGTGTCATCATTCATCTCCGCCAGGATGTCCAGAACGCCAAGCTTCTGGTTTTTGTACCGCTTCCACAGGAAGGTGTTGGCAAGGCGCAGCGACCTTATCTGTTCAGCCTCTATCCCCAGCACGTCGCTGACAAAATGCCTTAACACCACGGTGTTGGACAGCAGCTCCTTTAAGCAGAAATCACTCTTTGGTGAAACAATTTTCAATCATACCCCTTTCCGACAGGAAAGAGCATGGCATGTTTCCGACAGGAATATTATACACGTTCTTTCGCTATCTTTCAATCTTTTTTCAGTTTTCTCTTTCATTTTGGAATAGTCCGGCGGAACGCCGTGATGCCGGGAGTAACCTCTGGCACTTACAGCAACGGGACATTTGCGGAGCGCATGTTCCATTGCAATGAATTGTAAAGGCAGAATGCCTTTGATGTGTTTACTATATCAGAAAGGGAGCGGTTTGGCAAGGAGAAATATTTGGGTTTGCGGGTTTGCAGTTTTGCAGCAAGTGACGCCGTCAGCGGAGTGGTATGTCTGTTCAGACGCGCTCCCGCTCGGATAAAAACGCAGCGGTACATAAGGCGCCAAAGGACGGCGCCTAAGTACCGGCGTTTTTAAACGGTCTGAACAGACATACCACTCCGCTGCCGGCTGAAAACAGCAAAAGCAAATCGTCCCGTACCCTTGTCCTTACCGTTTTTTCTATCATTCCCGCTTTCGCAGCAGGCTTCTCCATACCGCTTTCAGCAAGTAACAGCCCGAACAGCAGGCTGTTCCCGAAGAAGCCCGTTAAGAAACGTCAGTGCTTAGCGAGGTTCTGTCGAGCTTAGCACTGCTACGTTTCTTTCCGAGCGAGAGCGCGGCTTCTTGGGAACAGACTGCTGTTCGGGCGTCCCTTGCCGCAAACCCGTCAAGCTTAGCACTGCTACGTTTCTTGCTGAGTGAAAGCGCGGTGAAGCGGGAATAGACTGCTGCACGGGCGTCCCTTGCTGCAAACCTATACCCCTCACCGCACGGCACTCCGTCCTTCTTTCAGAATGGGACTGAGCGGCTTATAAATCAGCATGGTAATAATAGAAATAGCACCTGCTTTTAAAAGGTTTATCGGTGCAACTGCCAGACATGCAAAGGTCGTGAGATTGGTGATTGCCGGATTGACGGCGCTTCCCATGCCTATTATGCTGTCCACAGAGGGCAGTCCATAGAGCACCACAAATTTAGGAATCAAATACACAACATTAAACATGGTTCCGAATACCGTCATGCACAGGGTACCTGTGACGCAGCCCGCAATAGCGCCTTTCTTGCTCTTCCAAAACTCGTAAACCGTTCCTGCAGGCAAAAGCAGGCTGCATCCTATTGCAAAGTTTGCCAAATCCCCTACAAAGGCCGTGTTACTTCCTTTTATCAAAATTTTTAAAAGAACTTTGATAAATTCAATCAGGACGCCTGCCACCGGGCCAAAGGCAAAGCTGCCTATCAGAACCGGAAGTTCACTGAAATCCACCTTATAAAAGCCCGGCGCCAGAAAGGGCAGGGGAAAATCAAAGAGATAAAGCACCGTTGCAATGGCAGAAAGCATACCGGCCATCGCCATCATACGGGTTGTAAATACCTTTCTTTCCACGCCATGCTTCTTGTCTGCCGCTTTTTGCACCGCGACAGCCACCAGAAACATCAGGGCTATGACGCCCACAAACTCCAGCACAAATGCAAAGTTTTCTGTTACCGTTTTCCATAATCCATTCATTTTAAAGTCTCCTTTCGATTTGAAAACATGCGGAGTTCTTCCATGGCAAAATAAAAGCCCCGAAAAATCGGGGCAAAAAATTCACAGCCAAAACACCTGCACTTTCCTAACATCAAAAGCACGGCGGCATGCGTATTCTTCTTTCATCCAGACTGTACTGTTGGTTCCGGATTCGACCGGATCAGCCGCAAGGCCTGCAAATATGGGAATTTGCAAAAGCTATGCAGGTCGCAGACTCGTCGGAATTGCTTCCGCTTCACTGCCAGTAGGGAATTTCACCCAACCCCGAAGAACTTCTTTCTGTATTCTGATACACATTGTAATACAAATTTATGGGAAACGCAACCATATCTAACTACTTTTTTCAAGCCTGCTGCCTGTGCACAAATAGATCACATCCATACTCAGCAAAATTGCTACAACCATCGCCAGCGGCAGGAGACCTGTTTCAAAAGCCAAATCGCAGCATATGCTTATGACAGCCAGCGCTACGCAGATCACTTTGCCGAAATAATACGCTTTATAGCCCGCCTTATATAAAATGAGTTTTTCCCGCTCGTCACAGCTTTTTTCCCATTTCGCTGCAAAATGTAAGTCGTATATGCTGCCCTGCTTTTCGGGATTCATCTGCTTGTAAATATTCACTGCATTCTTTTTATAAAACAGACTGACAGCTATTCCGGCAAAAAAGCATACCGTGATACTACATGCCAGCCATCTCCAGTGTATTTCGGGTATGGTTAAAAACTCCATCTTTGCCAGGATGACATGCTGCCCCGCTCCCAAAAGAAATGAATTCAGAACGAGGGAAATCTCCGTGATAAACTGACAGTAATTCATGCCGCTCTCTATCTGCGCAAGCTGCGCTTCGTCCTCACCGTCGCAAGCCTTATAAAGCTCTTTTGTCTTCCTGAATATATGATGAAGCACAAAGAAAACCACTGCATTAAACAAAAAGATGCATACTGGCATGGCATACGCCAGTGCGTTCAGAAACCCTTCTCCTCCAAACGTAAAGGAAATGCCTTTTTTACGACACACACCGATTATGAAACCCACAATACAGCCTGCCAAAGACATTACTATGACATATAAAAGAAATCTGCCAAGTGCTTTCCGGTCTTCATCTTTTATCCTGTCTTTCCTGTTATGTTCCATATTGACTCCTCCTTCCTGCGCCGCTTTTAAACTTCTGTTTTCTTGTCCGCTTCAGCAGGCGCTCGATTATGTTTTCATTCCCTGTACTCAAAAATATCTTCCACTCTCGCTTCGCAGACCGCCGCGATTTTTAAAGCCAGTGTGACGGAGGGGGAATAGTCGCCCCGCTCTATCTGGCTGATGGTCTGCCTTGAAGTTCCCACCATTGCGCCAAACTCCTGCTGATTGACATTCAGCCTTACCCTGTACTCTTTCAACCGATTATATAAAGGCACGCTGCACCTCCTATTCCATAAACGCCATACTCATGCAGATGCCAAAGCTTATTCCAAAAAGAATGCCGACAGTAATATTGTCAAACACCGCGCTAAACAATATGGCCATGGCGATTCCAAATATAAGCCCAAGTGAACAGGACACTGCCCCAAGCCTGACCCTCTTTTTCTGTATCACTTCATCTTCCCACAAAATACCCTGATAATCCTCAAGTTGTATCCGCTCCTTTAGGTCTGCCAGAATCGTTTTTTTCATCTCTGCTTTCTCTTCTTCATACGCCGGCAGAATAAAGCTCTCCGTCAGGCGAAATACATTCTGCGGCTTTTCCTCTGCTTTTGCCCCGTCTACGGCTGCTGCCACTTCTCCTGCCGCCGCATTGGTTTCATCCTGCGCAGGCTTCCTGCCTTCTTCCTTGCGGGCTTTTCCTTTTTCCTGCTTTATTATTTTATCCTTTACAAGCTCCAGCGCCTGTTCCGGCTCTATGACCGCCGAAGGAAGCAGTGCGGTATCCCTTATAAAGAGAAAATAAGCAATCACTGCCTTGTTATCACAATACGCATATACCAGCCCTTTCCCCTGAAGAACCTCCTCCATCTTCCTTTTGTGCACATCCGCTTCCGAACTGCTGATTCCGTTCCCAAAAGAAACCTTTTTCAGCCGCCTCAATGAAAGCATTTGTATACGAAGTTTCTTTTTGTCTTCCTTTTTCATACCTCGCCTCCCCGCCCGACATGAACTTTGGTCTTTACCAATTTTGGCTTTTATGACAAGTTATCTTTCCATAATGACAACTATTCTTGTCATTATAATACATCTGACAAGGATAGTTGTCAACACATACTTACTACCATTTTCTCTTGACTTAAATACGAAATCGGAGTATAAAACAACAGGCGCAAAGTGCTGATTCTTGACACTTTGCGCCTATCGCCATTATAATGAATATACTTAAAGTACAAGGGAGGCCACTATATGAAAAAGAAAATCATCAAGATAGCAGCTATTATCATTGCACTCCTTATTTTACTGTTTCCCATTACCGTCCATTATAAAGACGGCGGAACCATTGGGTATCAGGCTCTGCTTTACCAAGTCTATGATGTTCACTCCCTGCGGATGACAGGAGGCTATGACGAAGGCACTATTATAAAAATACTGGGATTCGAAGTATTCAATAATGTAAATTACGAATAAATGTAAAAATCTTCTTTACATAATCAAAACAATCGCGTATGATACTAATATAAGAGTAACCATACTCTAAAAAGCGGTGTACCCTACCATAAGTGGGAGTCAAAAAAGCGGTGTACCCTACCATAAGTGGGAGTCAAAAAAGCGGTGTACCCTACCGTAAAGTGGGAGCTAAAAAAGCAAAAGGGTCAGGTTTGAAGCCTGACCCTTTTATCACTTCTAATTTTTCTTTACAAGGAGTATTCTGATTATGAACTTTTCTTTTTACCGCATCAACGCAGATTACTGTGATTTTTTAAGAAACGCCGATCCCCGTGTCCCTTATACCATGCAGGATAAATCCATTCGTCCATTTGTCGGCATCGTTTTCTCACTAAATGCGTATCATTATTATGCCCCACTGACTTCTCCCAAACCAAAGCACCTTCGCATGAAAAATCAGGTGGATTTTTTGAAAATAAACGGCGGCATATGGGGCGCCATCAATTTTAATAATATGATACCGGTACATAATGCCTGTCTGCAAAAGGTTACAATCAAAATATTTCCCTCCGACACACAGGCAGAGGTTGCCTACAAAAATCTTTTAGCCAATCAGCTATCCTGGTGCAATTCTCACAAGGATACCATTGTCACACACGCCGGGAAGCTTTACCATATTATCAAACAGGGAAACGGCAGAAAGGAGCTGACCGCTCGCTGCTGCAATTTCCCTGTTGATGAAGTACAATATTTATCTTATTGTCAAATCCACAATCTCCCTACTTCCCATCCTTGCCAATCTTCATGGTGAGCCCGATTCTCTTCTTTGCCACGTCAACGCTCAGCACCTGCACTTCCACAACGTCGCCGACGCTGACAGCTTCAAGGGGATGCTTGATAAATTTGTCCGTAATCTGGGAAATGTGCACCAATCCATCCTGATGGACGCCGATATCCACGAACACGCCGAAATCTATCACGTTACGGACCGTGCCTTTTAAAACCATGCCGGGCTTTAAGTCCTTCATATCGAGCACATCGCTCCGCAGAATGGGCGCGGGCATACTTTCGCGAGGGTCTCTCGCCGGCTTTTCCAACTCTTTCATGATATCCGTCAGGGTGATTTCCCCTATGCCAAGCTCCAGCGCCAGCTTCTTCTTGTCGCCGATTCTCTTTTCAATGCTGCCCGCTGTTTCCATCTTTACAGAAGCGCCTTCCCTTGCTGTGGATGAGTCCGTCCTACTTCCGGTCTTGCCGCCTTTCGCACCGTTATCTTCTAATACAATGCCGCCCATCGCCTGTGCAAGCGCTCTTCCCATCGCCGTGCCTGTATTTCTTACCTGAATGGTTTTTCCTGAATTGCCGGTCCTGCCGCCAGCCGCCTTTTTGTTATCCGCTCCGGAAGCCGCGCCCTGTGCGCTCCTGCCGGAATTTTTCTCCGCAGCCGCCTTTTTCTGCGCCTGCTTTACGTCTTCCATGGACATTCCCAGCTTGTCAAGGAGCTTCATTGCCGCCTCGTAGGATTCCGGATGTACGCTGGTAGCGTCTAACGGATTTTCTCCATCCTGTATCCGCAAAAAGCCTGCGCACTGCTCAAACGCTTTCGGTCCCAGTTTCGCCACCTTGAGAAGCTGCTGCCTGTTGGTAAAGCGTCCGTTTTTCTCCCTGTAATCCACAATATTTTTGGCAATCGCCTTGCTGATGCCGGAAATATATTCAAGCAGGGATACCGATGCCGTGTTCAAATCGACACCAACCTTATTTACGCAGTCCTCCACCACGCCGCCCAGGGTTTCACCCAGCTTCTTTTGGTTCATATCGTGCTGGTACTGTCCGACGCCGATAGACTTCGGGTCAATTTTTACAAGCTCTGCCAAAGGGTCCTGCAGCCTCCTCGCAATGGAAGCAGCGCTTCTCTGCCCTACGTCAAAATTGGGAAATTCCTCCGTTGCAAGCTTGCTTGCCGAGTAGACGGAGGCGCCTGCTTCATTTACAATAACGTACTGCACCGGCACATCCAGTTCCTTTATCATTTCCACAATGACCTGCTCGGACTCTCTGGAAGCCGTGCCGTTGCCCACGGAAATTAAGGAAACGCCGTACTTTTTAATCAGCTTTTTGACCTCTGCTTTTGCCTCCGCCACTTTATTTTGCGGAGCGGTCGGATACACCACCTTGGTATCCAGCACCTTGCCCGTTGCATCCACAACGGCAAGCTTACAGCCTGTCCTGAACGCAGGATCCCAGCCCAGCACTACCCTGCCGGCAATCGGCGGCTGCATCAGAAGCTGCTCCAGGTTCTTGCCAAAGACATTGATAGCGCCATCTTCCGCGCGCTCTGTCAATTCATTGCGGACCTCTCTTTCAATAGCAGGTGCTATTAAACGGTCATAAGCGTCCTGCACCACCTCCTGCAGCACAGGCGTTGTATAGGTATTGTCGCTTGTAATGATCTTTTTCTCCAGATACCGGATAATACGCTCCACCGGTGCGTTGACTTTAACTGTCAGCACCTTCTCATTTTCCCCGCGGTTCAGGGCGAGAACCCTGTGCCCCGCAATTTTCTTTACCGGCTCTTCAAAATTGTAGTACATCTCGTAGACGCTTTCCGCCTTTTCGTCCTTTGCCGTGGAAGTGATGCTGCCCTCCTACATGGTAGCGTTACGGATGTAGAGACGATGCTCCGCCTCGTCGGAGATGCTTTCCGCCAGAATATCCTTCGCGCCCTGCAGCGCCTCTTCCACGCTGTTTACGCGCTTTTCCTCGGGAACCGTCTCGTCGGAGACATATTTTCCGGCTTCCTCTTCCAGAGGCGCCGCCGCATCCTGCTTTAAAATATATTCCGCCAGTCCGCCCAGTCCCTTTTCCTTTGCCACGCTGGCGCGGGTCTTTCTCTTCGGACGATAGGGACGGTACAAATCCTCCACCACTACCAGCGTTTCCGCCGCCAGAATCTTTTCTTTCAGTTCGTCGGTAAGCTGTCCCTGCTCCTCTATGCTGTGAAGCACCTGCTCTTTCTTTTCCTCTAAATTTCGAAGATATGTAAGCCGCTCATGCAGGTTACGAAGCTGCTCGTCATCAAGAGAACCTGTCGCTTCCTTTCTGTAGCGGGATATAAAGGGAATTGTATTGCCCTCGTCAATCAGCTTGACCGCCGCCTCCACCTGCCACTTCTGCACTTTAAGCTCTTCCGTGATTTTTTTTATGATATCCATGGTGATTTATCCTCCCGGGGTGCCCCCTCTTTCTCTGGGAACGGTATAACGCCCAGACACTATTGCCATTATACCGAAAACTCATCGCGCTTTCAATGAAAAGTTATAAACAAAATGATTGCATAATTTTATAAAGTTTGATTTGTCAAATGGCGCAAGAAGTGTTACACTTATGTTGAAAAAGAATTTTTAAAATCGCTTTGCATGAGGGAGTTATCAGTATGGACAGCAGAAATGGACAAAATGGAGGTTATCCGCCGGAGGGCTGGCAGCCGCCGCAGGGAGGTTACTATTATCAGCCCTGCCGCTCTGAGCAGAAAAATGCTTTCGCTACTGCCGCCATGGTCTTAGGAATTATCTCTCTCTGCTCTCTTGTCACCATATATTGGGCGCTGCCAATCGGCGCGCTTGCCATTTTGTTTGTCATTCTCTCCAAAAGGCGGGGATGCAAAATGGCGACGCATGCCCTGATTGGTCTTTCCACCTCGCTGACAAGCGTTATTATCAGCGGTTTTATTTTACTTGTTTCCGTCATATTCTTTTTTCAGGTTATGGACCCGAAAAACAGAGACTACGCAGATTTACTGTTCCAAAGCAATTATGGCTACGATTTTAACGAATATATGCAGAATTATCTTGACAAAATAGAGCAGACCTACGGAAAAGATGCCCGCGACAGCATCGGACAGCTTTTTGGAATAGAATAAACCAGGAGGGATTTTATGAGTTTATCAATTGGAAATTACGCACAAACCGGTTATGCTTCTCCTATCGACACAAAGCCACAGCTCCCCGGTATGCCTGAAGAGGCTAAAAAAGGACAGCCGGGAAATGAGGGCGAATGTCAGACCTGTAAAAACCGCAAATACCAGGATGGTTCGGATGAGATGGTTTCCTTTAAATCCGCATCTCATATTTCTGCTACTGCCGCCGCATCCGTTGTCCGCTCCCACGAACAGGAGCATGTGACCAATGCGTTTACGGACGCAGCTACCAACAACGGCAAGGTTTTAAACGCTTCCGTCACCCTGCACACAAGCGTATGCCCTGAGTGTGGACGCACCTATGTTTCCGGCGGCACCACGAATACGCAGATAAAATACTATAATGAGGACAATCCATACCAGCAGGAAATGAAAAGCGCTGACAGAGCCAAGTATGAGGGTCTGCATTTTGATGCTGCCGTTTAAGGGAGAATATTTATGAACAGGTATGCATCCAGCGCACAGCTAAAAGACAAAGCCAAGGGTTATCTGACGGGACACTATGGGCTGCTGATTGGTATTATAATTGTCACTGAAGTGATTTCTTCCATACTGGATAAATTTGTTCCCTTATCTGCCAATACCGCCGGATATATCCTGTCCGCCGCGATTACGTTTCTTCTTTCCGTTTTTATGGGAGTATTCAATGTGGGAATCGCTTTGGTTTACCTGAAATTTGCCACCGGCAATAAAGCCTCCCTGAGTGATATTTTCTATGGTTTTTTTAACCATCTGGAAAAGGCGCTCAAGATTTCTCTGGTAATGAGTACGTTGAGCCTTATCCTCTCGCTTTCCTACTCTGTGCCATACCGTATTTATCTTATGACAGGAAATAGACGTTATTTATTTATGATGCTCCCCTGCCTTGCGGCTGCCATGATACCTTATGTGCCGCTCTCGCTGTGTCTGTCCCAGTGCTACTTCCTTATACTGGACTTTCCGGACAAATCGGCTTCGGATATATTGCGTGCAAGCTTCCACATTATGAAGGGACACAAAGGCAGGCTCTTCTACATTGAGCTGAGTTTTCTTCCCCTGCTTCTTCTGGGGGCAGTTTCCCTCATCGGGCTGTTATGGGTCATCCCCTACATGCAGATGACTTACGCCGCTTTCT
The DNA here is from genome assembly GCA_947174985.1 of uncultured Lachnospiraceae bacterium. Taxonomy (GTDB): domain Bacteria; phylum Bacillota; class Clostridia; order Lachnospirales; family Lachnospiraceae; genus Acetatifactor. Next base: position 9,768 of record CAMWLB010000052.1, read on the forward strand.
ATTTTGACATCATGAAACAAGAGCAGAGGTAATTACTCCTCTGCTCCTGCTACCGGCTTAGCTCCCATGCTAAGCCATTTTAAATATCCGTTTATAAAACTGTCCAGCGCTCCGTCCAGCACAGCGTCGGCATTGCCGCTTTCCACACCGGTCCGGTGATCTTTTACCATGGTATAGGGCTGTAACACATAGGAACGTATCTGGTTGCCCCAGCCGATTTCTTTTACTTCACCTCTGATATCAGAGAGCTTCTCCGCATTTGCCTCCTGCTTTAACAAAAACAGCTTTGCTTTCAGCATCTGCATCGCCTTGTCTTTATTCTGGAACTGGCTTCGCTCGTTCTGGCACTGTACCACCGTTCCCGTAGGAATATGCGTGATACGGATTGCCGATGAAGTCTTATTGATGTGCTGCCCGCCTGCACCACTGCTTCGGTAGGTATCAATCCGCAAATCCTCTTCGTTGATTTCCACGTCCAAGTCCTCTTCGATATCCGGCATAACGTCCAACGACACAAAAGAGGTCTGCCGCTTTCCCTGCGCATTAAAGGGAGAAATACGAACCAGCCTGTGCACGCCCTTCTCCGATTTCAAATAGCCGTAGGCATTGATTCCATTTATCTGAAAGGTCACAGACTTGATGCCTGCCTCGTCCCCGTCCAGATAATCAAGCACCTCTATGGCAAAGCCCTTGCGCTCCGCCCAACGGGTATACATGCGGTAAAGCATACCACACCAGTCGCAGCTCTCCGTGCCGCCCGCTCCCGCGTTCAGCTTCAGAATCGCGTTGCTTTTGTCATACTCACCCGCCAGCAGAGTTCCAATGCGTATCTCCTCAAACGTGTCCATAAAGAGGGTAAGCTCCTCCTGTATCTCCGGTATCAGGGAGGCATCATTTTCCTCGTAGCCCATCTCAATCAAGGTCTGGATATCCTCGTAACGGGTTTCCAGCTCATGATAGGTCTGGCAGGTATCCTTCATATTTTTCAGTTCCTTCATCAGCTTGTTGGAGCGTTCCGGATTATCCCAGAAATTGGGTGCCTCCATCTCCCTCTCAAGCTCTTCAATCCGCTTCTCCTTGGAAGCTAAGTCAAAGTGAATCCCTCACTTCCGCTAAAGGAGTTTCATAAGTAAGCAGTTTTGCTTTCATATTGTCAAGTTCTACCATTAACGTCACCCTCTTTCCTTTTATTTTATATTTCTGTTTTCCTGCCGTTTCCTGCCTTATGCTTTTCTGCCGCAGCACTGCTTATACTTCTTGCCGCTGCCACAGGGACAGGGATCGTTGGGATACACTTTTGTGTTTTCCCTCTTCTTCGGCGCCTTAGGGCCGCTGTCATCCTTGTTGGTGCCGGTCACCTTCGCCACCTGCTCTCTCTCCACCTTCTGCTCAAGCTTTACGCGCAGCAGCAGGCGGACTGTATCCTGCCTGATATTTTCGGTCATTTCATCAAACATCTCATAGCCGCTCAGCTTATACTCTACAAGCGGGTCGCGCTGTCCGTATGCCTGCAGGCCGATACCCTGACGAAGCTGGTCCATGTCGTCAATGTGATCCATCCATTTCCTGTCAATTACCTTAAGCAGAATCACGCGCTCCAGCTCACGCATCATTTCTGCCTCAGGGAACTCCGTCTCCTTCGCTTCATAGAGCTTTACAGCTTCTTCCTTGAGCTGTTGCTTTAACGCGTTCTTCTTCATGGTATTGATACGTGACTTTGTAATCGGCTCCAGTGGGATAATGGGAAGCAGCAGCGTGTTCAGCTCGTTCAAATCCCATTCTTCCGGATCCGTGTCGTCACCGATGACCATATCCACACAGTGCTCTGTGATGTCGGTTATCATCTTGTAGATAACGTCGCGCATACTTTCGCCATCCAGCACGCGGCGTCTCTCACCGTATATGATTTCCCTCTGCTCACTCATAACACGGTCATATTCCAGCAGATTCTTACGGATACCATAGTTGTTGTTCTCTATCTTCTTCTGCGCGGATTCGATGGCGTTGCTCAGCATCTTGTGCTCGATTTCCTGGCCCTCGGGAATCCCCAGCGTGTTAAATACACCAATCAGACGCTCTGAGCCGAACAGACGCATCAGGTCGTCCTCCAGGGAAATGTAAAACCTTGATTCACCCGGGTCTCCCTGACGTCCGGCACGTCCGCGGAGCTGGTTGTCAATACGCCTTGACTCGTGACGTTCCGTACCAATAATCTTGAGTCCGCCCGCTTCTCTCGCCTCGTCGTCCAGTTTAATATCCGTACCACGTCCTGCCATATTGGTGGCAATGGTAACAGCGCCATGCACACCGGCGTCGGCAACAATTTCCGCTTCCATCTCATGGAACTTCGCATTCAGTACCTTATGCTCAATGCCTCTGCGCTTCAGCATACCGCTCAGTTCCTCAGACGCCTCGATGGTGATGGTACCCACCAGTACCGGCTGTCCCTTTTCATGCGCTTCTAACACCGCATCCACGATGGCATGCAGCTTTTCTTTCCTTGTCTTGTACACGGCATCCTGCCTGTCAAGCCTGATGACCGGCTTGTTAGTCGGGATTTCAATCACGTCCATGCCGTAGATATCACGGAACTCTCTTTCCTCCGTGAGCGCCGTACCGGTCATGCCCGCCTTCTTCTCAAACAGATTGAAGAAATTCTGGAAGGTAATGTTGGCAAGGGTCTTGCTCTCGCGCTTTACCTGTACATGCTCCTTCGCCTCGATTGCCTGATGCAGACCGTCCGAATAGCGGCGTCCCGGCATAATACGCCCGGTAAACTCGTCTACAATCAGCACCTGATCGTCCTTCACCACATAGTCCTTGTCCCTGAACATCAGGTTGTGGGCGCGCAGCGCCAGAATAATGTTGTGCTGTATCTCCAGATTTTCCGGATCGGCAAAGTTTTCAATCCGGAAGAACTTTTCTACCTTTTCCACACCGGCCGCAGTCAGGTTGACCACCTTATCCTTTTCATTGACAATAAAGTCGCCGGTTTCTTCCTGTACCACGCCCATAATCGCGTCCATTTTGGACAAATCCGCCATGTCCTCACCGCGCTGTAACTGGCGCGCCAGTATATCGCACATTTCGTAGAGCTTCGTGGACTTGCCGCTCTGTCCGGAAATAATAAGCGGTGTTCTCGCCTCGTCGATGAGCACGGAGTCAACCTCGTCGATGATGGCATAGTGCAATCCCCTTAAGACAAGCTGCTTCTTATATACTACCATATTGTCCCTCAGGTAATCGAAGCCCAGTTCATTGTTGGTTACATAAGTGATGTCGCAGTTATATGCCTCCCTGCGCTCGTCGGAGGTCATGCTGTTTAATACAACGCCGACCTTCAGCCCCAGAAACTCATGAACCTGTCCCATCCATTCGGCGTCACGATGTGCCAGATAATCGTTTACCGTGACGATATGCACGCCCTTTCCTTCCAGTGCGTTCAGATAAGCAGGAAGGGTGGATACCAGCGTCTTACCTTCACCGGTACGCATCTCTGCGATACGCCCCTGATGCAAAATGATACCGCCGATAAGCTGCACTCTGTAATGCTCCATATTCATCACACGCCTTGCCGCGTCGCGCACAACCTCATATGCCTCCGGAAGCAACTCGTCCAGCGT
>CAMWLB010000053.1 GCA_947174985.1 uncultured Lachnospiraceae bacterium
CAGAAGACGGCATACGAGATTCGCCTTAGTCTCGTGGGCTCGGAGATGTGTATTATAGACAGGTTCTATACTGTACCTTTGAACAAAATGCTCGCCAACTCATGCGGCATACATAAAGGATGTGCTTATATTATGGAAAACCTCATATTCAGTCTTAACGCAACCATACCCGTCTTTCTGCTGATGGTGCTTGGCTATATTCTGCGGCAGCTTAAGGTTGTAGACGAACCCTTTGTCAACACCTTAAACTCTTTCAACTTCAAAATCACACTGCCGGTACTGCTCTTTCGGGATATCGCGGACTCCGATTTTTATTCTGTCTGGGATACCCGCTATGTCCTGTATTGCTTTTTTGTGACCCTTTTCTGTATTGCCGTTATCTGGCTTCTGACAGCTTTTCTCTACAAAGATAAAACACATGCAGGGGAATTTGTGCAGGCGTCCTTTCGGGGAAGTGCCGCCGTTCTGGGCATCGCTTTTATCCAGAATATCTACGGAAACGCAGGCATGGCGCCACTTATGATAATCGGAACCGTGCCTCTGTACAACATTGCCGCTGTGCTGATTCTCTCCTTTACAGGCCCCCACAGGGAAGCCTCAGGTAAAAAAGCACTGCTAAAGTCCGTGAAAGGCATCCTCACCAACCCCATCATCATTGGCATCCTTCTGGGCATGGCGGTATCCGCCGCAGGTCTCCGCTTTCCCTTTATCATCAGCAAATCCATAGACAGTGTTTCCTCATTGGCGACGCCCCTTGCTCTGCTTGGACTTGGCGCAGGGTTTGAGGGAAGAAAAGCATTAAAGCAGATAAAACCTACCATATTTTGCTCTGTCGTTAAGCTGTTGGTGCAGCCGCTTCTCTTTCTGCCCCTCGCCGCCGCACTCGGTTTTCACGGCGAAAAGATGGTGGCAATCCTGATTATGCTCGGCGCTCCCACCACCGTAAGCTGTTATATCATGGCAAAAAATATGGGACACGAAGGAACTCTGACCTCCAGCGTCGTAGTCGCCACCACCTTTTTCAGCTCAGTGACTATCACGCTATGGCTCTTTGTCCTGCGCAGCTTCGGACTGGTTTAACGGCTCCGCCAGTATATCCGCAACTGCTTCATAGGGGATAACAAACAAAAAGTCTCCGTCCGCTCCGGAGCCTATCGCGTATCTCGCATAATAAAGACCAATTCCATCTTCTGTCAGATAAAACTGCTTTACATTATAGGCATCCCTTAATATTGTATTTGAAAGTCCAAGTTCGCTGCCCCTTTCCGAACATTCCATATATTTGTAAATAGAAGCAAACAGGCACAACATTGCTTCCTCCTCCGGCACGGCAAACAAATCTCCCAGCGAAAGCACTTCTCCGCTCTGCCTGTCAAAAGTCACCGGCATTTCTCTCCGAAAAGCCCTGATGCCTCCTATCCAGCCATACAAACCACCCGATACCGTCAGATAGTTCTCATCCAGATACATGTACTCATAGTCCATCTCTTCAAAATAGCTGCATCCAATATCCAAATCTTCCTCATAAAACCGCTCTTTTTCTTCCAGTGCCCATTCATATCTTTCCTGAAAAAAGCGGTTTATTTTTTGATACCCCTCTATTTCTTCATTAAACTGCGGCAGACGTATGGAAAACTCACCATATGCGGTTTCCTGCCCATAGACGCCAAAACTGTCCTCATACGTCAAATCCTCTGCCATATACATACTGTAATCTTCGGGGGTGTGAAGGCTCATTATCACCGAAGAAAGTTCTCCATAGTCCAGTTCAACCGCAGGCGTCACCACGGGAACCTGCTGTGAATTCTCCCAAAGGGAAGGCTGCATTTCTTCATCCAGTGAAACCCACAAAACGCCTTCTTCCACAGACCAAAACTCCCGGACAAAAATATGCTTCTCCGTCACATAAAAAGAAGCAAGGTTCCCCCAATAACCATTTGTACTATACATACCCTGTGCTGTATTTTCATAAAGCAGCTCCCAGCCATCTATAGCAGATGCCTCTTCTTCTCCCCTTTCGCTTCCCCATTTTCCCACCACTCTATCCGGCCCTTCCTCTGTCAGCCTGTATAATCTGACCGTACGGATGCCATCCTTTTTCTCTTCTGTCATACAGTAAACGCTTCCATTTGCAATCCTCCAGTCCCCGTCGGGAAGAACCGCAATCTGCTCCCCTGGCACGGCGTCCGCCAAATCAAGACGATATAACCGCCCTGTCCCGTCATTCTGCTCACAATATAAAAAATCCGGTGTAAGCTGCAGACCAGACTGATGTATTATTTTGGAGGAAAGCTCCCAGATTGCAGACCTGTTTTCGCCGTTCATATCAGCATGATACAGCAGATACTTACGCGCTTCCTCATCCTCCAAAATATAGGTCAGTCTTTCCCCGTCCGTGACAAACTGCAGCACATTTCCCCCTATCAACAGCTCCAAACCACTCCCATCTTTCTTCATACGGTATAAACCTGCTACACTATCTTTCCCGGCGCGCAAAAAATAAAAGTAGTCTCCCCAAACTTTCAGATAAGGCAGGGAAGTATCCGAAAGCCTGCAAAGACCACTGCCGTCCGTACCAACCCGATACAGCGTCATATCATCGTTTATATTAAGAAAATACACAGTATCTCCATCTACATAAATGCTTTCGGGCATCATTTTGGCAAGCAGGGTTTGTTCCGTTCCGTCCTCCCTTGCCCGATACAGATAATAATGGTCAAGCTGGCTGCAGTAATAATACCAGCCGTCTGCATATACCATAGAATCCCCTTGTACAAAAGCATCCGCCATGGATACATACGGACGGATTTCATTCCTGTTAGAATGTTTCATACCCTTCACCGCCACATCAGCACCGTGTACAAAACAAACGCTGCAGATAACAGCGGCAGCCGCCGCCACAATCCCCATACCCTGACTGAATCTTTTTATACCCATCTTTATACTACAGCGCATCTTCACACTTCCCACACTCTTTTGTATGATACGATTATATTGTCTTGACTGGTAAAAATCAACAAAAAGTATAGCTTTCAAATGAAAATCTGTTATAATATGGTTATGAAAACGCTTGACACACCGAAATATTATTTGTAGCATGAAGAACGATAAGAAAACAGGCGTACCCTGTAATTCACACAAAGGAGACAACGATGGCTATACATAAAAAAGAAAACCGCCTGCTTACGGTTATCACGATTGCTCTGCTGATTTTTATCATAATTGGCACATCGATACTTTTCCTACAAAATCATCTGTACAATACACGTGAAAGAGTATGCCGCCTTTCTGATGGCAAACGTGAGGGTACCTCATTTGTCTTTGATGACATTACAGTGGATATTATCACAAGAGGCGGAGAATCAGGAGCATGGATAAATGGTGTAGTTCTGGACGACGACGGAAACCTGCTTTACCAAAAATCTGTCGGTACCATATATGAATTGGTTGTTATCAACAACACCTACAACACTATCACCGACTGGACAGCTACTGTATACATCCCTGAGGAAATGTGTGTGAATAACACATGGAACGGTGACTTCGAGTATCATCAGGGTGTAGCGTCAGGCGCAGAAAAGGTGCAGGTACTTGACCTTGCGGAATATTCCAATTACGATATCACGCTGGATCACTTTATGGCGGCATCCGGGCCCATGATTTGGCTGCATGAGGGAGATTATTTTGTGTATTATCCCGATCTAACCTTAGGTGAAATGCCCATAGTCCCCAAGCAGAAATCCGCAGACAAAGAAAGCAGCATCAGAATCGGTTTCATTATGTATATCGAGAGACAAGGTCTTGGCTATGTGGCAGATTTTTCCATGGGTGAGATACGTTACCATATGCATGCAAGTATTTTCAAAAACCCGTTTTTCTGGGTGTTTGTCACAGCACTGATTATCTGGGTAAGCTGTTTTCTTTCGATGATTATTGTAAAGCTGAATTTAAAACGTCTCCTTGAGCGGCAGAAGCACGACGAGATGATAATTGAGCAGACCATGCGGACCATTGTCAATTTTATTGAGGCAAAGGATGCAAGCACCATGGGACACTCCCTGCGCGTTGCTCAATATTCAAGAATGCTTGCCGAGAAAATGGGCTTTTCTGAAGAGGAATGTAAACGCATTTATTATATTGCACTTATGCACGACTGCGGAAAGATATACATACCCGATGAAATCCTCGGCAAACCGGCAAAGCTTACGGATGAGGAATATGAAATCATGAAAAAACATACTGTCTATGGCGGAGAAATTCTTCGCGACTTCACCTCTATAGACGGCATTGGAACAGGTGCGCTGAGCCACCATGAGCGCTATGACGGCAAAGGTTATCCGAACGGCATTGCGGGCGAAGATATTCCGATTATAGCCCGCATTATCTGCGTATCAGATGCATTTGATGCGATGAACAGCCGCCGCTGTTACCGCAGTAATCTTGCGGCAGACGTCATTTTGGATGAACTTAAGAAAAACAGAGGAAAGCAGTTTGACCCGGTTATTGTTGACCATTTACTGAAGCTCATCGAGTCCGGCGCAATTACAATGGCAGGCTAGGCTGTCTTAGATTACCATGCCTGCCAGCACAACACTTGCCAGCAGTCCCGCCAGCATGGAAATAAGTGCCCCCGACAGCGTGTATCGGGTTTTGGTCACTTTTGCAGCTAAGAAATAAACCGACATGGTATAAAATATAGTTTCCGTACAGCTCATCAATATGGAGGTCAGCATACCAATATAAGAATCGGTTCCGTGCGTCTTGAAAATATCCAGCACCAGTCCCGTTGCCGCTGAGGAAGAAAACATTTTTACTAACGTCAGCGGGACAATATCTGCCGGAATTCCTATTTTTTCCGTAAAACGTCCCAACAGACCTCCCAAAAATCCCATAAAGCCGGAGGCGCGCAGTACGCCCACGCCCACCATCAGCCCTACCAGCGTCGGCAGAATCCCTGCCACCGTCTTCAAACCCTCTTTGGCGCCGCCAATAAATTCCTCATATACCTGAATCTTGTTTATCAGTCCGTAAGCTACTATGTAAAAGATAAGTACCGGTATAATCACATTTGAAAAATTCGCTAAAAATCCTGCCATTCTAGTTCCCCCTGCCAAATCGTTTCCTGTCTCTTTGCTGCTTTTCCCACACAGGGGTTCTGTCCTTTATTTTACAATAGATAATTGCAATGACCGTCGAAAACAGAGTAGCAATGATAGCAGGCGCAATGACTGCCGCAGGATTGGCACTTCCGTACTGCGTCCTGTACACAATCATATTGACGGGTATCAACTGCAGCGACGAAGTATTTAAAATCAGAAACGTACACATCTCATTGCTTGCAGCACGCCCTCTGCTCTTCTCCTCTTTTCCTCCGCCATCAAGATAGGCAGGATTTCCCCTTTCTTCCTCCAGTTTTGCCAATTCCTCCATCGCTTTTAAGCCCGCAGGCGTACACGCCCAACCCAAACCTAAAATATTGGCGATAAAGTTAGTTGCAATATACTTTCTCGATTCATGCTTTTTGGGTATGCGCGGAAACATAAATGACAAAAAGGGCTGAATACCCGATGCAAGTCCGGCAATCAACCCTGATTTTTCTGCAATTCTCATTAATCCCATCCAAAGTGCCATGACCCCCGCCATGGTAATGCAAAGGGAGACCGCCTCCCCTGCGGAGCCAAGCGCTGCGTCCGTTACCGCCTCCATATTTCCCGTAATGGCGGCATACACCACGCCAATCAGTATCATAAACGCCCAGATATAATTCAGCATACTTCCTCATCTACACGCCGTTTATTTATAACATGTATATGAAGCGTACTGCCTAAATATCTCCCCTTTCTTTCTTGTTGAGATACTTTTGGGCATACATTAAATCGTCCACTTTTTTCAAAAAATGGTCCAGCGAGTGATTTTTCACGCGGTTTGTATATACCCCGATGCTGGCATTTAAAGCATAAACCTTGCTGCTGCTTTCATTGTAGGAGCGGATTCCCTGTTTCAGCAGATTTACAATTTCCTCCGTCCGCCCTTCAATGTCCCTTCCGGCAAAGGCTATCAAAAATTCATCTCCACCTATCCTCGCCGCAAGCTCATGGTGGATGCTGGATTTGATAATGCTTCCCAACGCCTTGATAGCCTCGTCACCCTCCATATGGCCATAAGTATCATTGATTTTCTTCAACCCGTCCATGTCCATGGATATCAGCGTCATATCCAGTTCCTCCGCCACCTGAAGCAGCGTCTGGATTTTCTGATAAAAGCCATTTCTGTTGTAGAGCCCTGTCAGCAAATCGCACATATATACCCGCATCAGCTCCATCTGCGCCTTCTGCATCTCCAAAAGCTGCCGGAAGCTTGTGACAAAAGATGCATACGCCGTAAACCAGAACAAATCCAAATCAAAGGCAATGACGGTATAACCGACTGCCTTGCCCTTCATGTGCACGGTAAGCGTCAGAAGAAAATCATTTTCCTCAAGCTGCTTTTCTCTGTCAGGAATCAACTCGCCAAACTCCATGCTCTCCCAACAATCTGTGTCCATTTTCCCGCCATTTCCGCAATAGCGCAGCACATTCATGCTTTTTGTATAGACAGGATTATCCGGCGCGTATGCGTCTTCCGGAGACTGCCTGCTTACCTCTGCTTCCGATATCAAATCCGTATTGGCACAAAACCAAAAGGTCTTATACCTGAGCGGCTCCATATACTCCGGTATCGCCTCAATAATGTCCGCAAACCTTTCTGTATGCCCGAAATTGGCAATAAGCTGATTTAAATCACCCTGATACTTAATTTGCTGATGCAGCTCTGACTTCAACTTCGACATCTCTGAAGCCACATGTGCGGTCTCTAGACTGGTACAGCCGCAGGACGCCCCTATCTGCACTTTATTGTAAATCGGAATCTTTCCGTTTTCATCAGTCTTATATTTGCCGGTTTCAATGATTTCAAACATAACGCGGGTAAATTCATCCAGGTTTTGTTCACCGGTAGTCAGGCGGGGGCTGTTGTATCTCCCTATCTCAATGCCGTCAAATCCGCTGACCGCCACGTCCTCCGGCACTCTGTAGCCTTTATCCTGCAAACATCTGCAAACCGTAATCGCCATCGCATCATTGGCGCATATAATAGCCTCCGGCATGGGCAGATCGTCCTCGAACATCTTCTCCATTGCCACCTTAGTGGGATCTTCCCAGAAATGACCCCAGTAAACCCGTTCCGGTTCATAAGGTATATTATTTTGGGCAAGAACCTCCTTAAAGACCGAAAGGCGTTCTTCGGAGTAACTGTTCCCCGGCATACCTCCCATAAAATTAATGGTACGGTACCCATGAGCCTCTACCATATGCCTTACGATTTCACGAAAAGTATCACCGTAGTCAAACACAAGGTTAATACAGCCGTCAAAACTTTTGTCCACTGTGATAATGGGAACGCCTTCTTCGTTTGCCCGCTTTACAAGAGCAAGCTGCCCCTCATCGGCTTTAAAGGACTCTGACATCAAAACAATCGCATCATAGCGCTCGACACTGATGGTATCAAAAATCTTCTTTTCGCCCGCATCATTCAAATCGTTGAAATAAAAATAAGAAAGCGTCGAAAAAAACACCACCTTGTAATGGCGCTTTGACGCTTCCGATACCACCTTTTTAATAATGCGTGCCTGTTCGTCATTAAAAAAGCAAGCTAAGACAAATGCCACGACTTTATAGTCTTTTCCCTCAGAATACTTTTTCAATCTGCTCGCCACCGCTCAAGAATCCTCCTCTACCTGTTTAAAAGTTTTTCCGCTTCCCTCGTCATCTCCTGCAGAATTTCCCTGCATGGCTGCTCTTTCGTGACAATTCCGGCTGCCTGCCCCACCATAACAGTACCGTTTATCACATCGCCGTCCAATACTGCCTTTTGCATGGAATTCATCGCTGCTATCTCCATGTCCAGCCAGTAAGTTCCTTCTTTTTCCATCCGCAGGTATTCCCTTGACATTCGGTTGCCAAGCTGGCGCATCGGACGCCCCTGACTCATACCTGTCACTGTGGAATCTATATCCTTTGCCTTGATAATTCTTTCTTTATAATTGGGGTGTGCAATGGCTTCCTCCGCCACGCAGAAGCGGGTTCTCATCTGAATCCCGTCAGCACCCAAAATCATGGCAGCCGCAAAACCTCTGCCGTCTCCGATACCGCCCGACGCGATAACGGGTATCTTCAGCGCATCGGCAACCTGCGGTATCAACGCTATGGTAGTCGTCGCGCCGATATGCCCGCCGGCTTCCAGCCCCTCCGCTATCACCGCGGCAGCACCCAGATGTTCCATCATCTTGGCAAGCGCCACACTTGAGACCGTCGGAATCACTTTCATACCCGCCGACCTCCAGCGCCCCATATAGTTGACAGGATTTCCAGAGTCCGTCGTCACAATCTGCACGCCTTCCTCCACCACAACCTCTGCAATTTCCTCTACATTGGAATACCTCAGCACGATATGTACGCCAAAGGGCTTCTTTGTCAGTCCCCTTACTTTTCTGATTTGCTTTCTTAATGCATCAGAAGACAAGCCGGCAGCACTGATAATGCCAAGGCCACCCGCTTGTGAAACGGCGGCGGCAAGGTGATATTCTGCCACCCATGCCATGCCGCCCTGTATAATAGGATACGCAATGCCGAGCAATTCGGTTATTCTAGTATCCATACCGCTTTACGCTTCGATATCCTTTTCCTTCAGATACTCAATCACATCGCCTACGGTCGCAATCTTTTCCAAATCCTCTGACGGAATCTCTGTGCCGAACTCTTCCTCAAGCGCCATTACCAGCTCAAACAAATCGAGAGAATCTGCTCCCAAGTCATCCTTAAAGGAAGAGCTCTCTGTGATATCCGCGCCATCCAGATTTAACTGTTCTTCAATAATTGCAATTACCTTTTCTAACATGATATTCTCCTTTTTGATTTCATATAAATTGTATTGCTAATCGAAGTATATGAAGCATATCAAAATTTGTCAAGTGCTTTATGAAGAATCCTTACTTTCCGGATATCACAATTTTATCTACTGCAATATAGGGAAGCACAGAATTGCCGTCCTCAACGGTCTCCTTTGAAACCGCCACCACGTTGTTGAACATCTCAGCAAGATTGCCGTTTATCATGGTTTCACTTACGGCACCCTTTATCTCGCCGTCTTCAATCAGGAAGCTGTTTTTGGCAATACCGGAAAAATCACCGTTCGTCCCGGGGTTTCCACCTGAAAATCTGCCGACAATAATGCCCTTCTTGATATTTTTAATCATATCGGCATAGGGCGTATTCCCATTCTTCATGATAAGCGAGAACGAGCTGTTCCCCGCACGCTCGAAACCGGACTTGTTGGCTACATAAAGAGAAAGCATAAAGGATTTCAGCACGCCGTCCTCAATAATATTATAGTCCTCCGATTTGAAACCGTCGTTTGTGAACGGCTCGCCGCAGCAGATACGGGAATCGGTCGGCGCAATGGAAACCGTAATGCTCTCATCTGCTACCTTTGTATTCAGCTTGTCAAGCCAGATACTTGTTTTTTCCAAAATAACGGAATCGGCAACAAAATTGCTCACAGCGCTGTAGATAAAGGAGCCAAGGCTGCTGGGCGTAAGAACCGCAACACCTTCAAACTTGCCCTCCACAGGCACCGTCGTAAGCTGTGCCTCTACATCGCACAAATCCTTTGCAAAAGAGCCCAATTCAATAAAGGGCTTATCCAGATTGTCCGTGTTGACGGAACTGCCGAAGAAGGACGTCGTCTTGTTACCTTCATGGGCAGAATACATCATGGAAATGGAATACTCGCCCCGGAAATACTCGAATTCCGTACCATTTGTGTTTTGATAAAGCGTATGGCATTTCACATGGGATACAATCATCTGCTCCATGACAATTTTGGGATGGTTCGTCCGAATCTCCTCCATAAGCTCCCTTGTACGTTCAAAAAGCTTATCCGCATCCGGCTCATAGCTGCCCTCACGGAAGCATTCCTTTCCTTGATTAGGCGCTATGTCGTAGGCGCTGTCCGCAATGCCGGAATCCGCCGAAGCAAGACACTCCTTTACAGTTCCCGCAATCGCCGCAGCATCCAGTTTGTTGGTAAAAGCAGAACCCTTTTTCTGATTTTTAAATGCTGTTATAGAAAGAGAGTTGTCAAAAAGGGTACGGAACAGGGAAAATTCCCCGCCGTCTACATTAAATTCATGGGTTTCCTTAAAGGTCACGGTATACTGCGCTTTTTCAGCACCTTCCTGCTTTAAGGCTTCCCCTGTTATCTGTGCAATACTTCTGATATCTTCCATCTTAGCGTCCTCCTATCATAACCTTGCAGCGCAGCGCAGGTCCGCCCATTCCAACAGGCATCGGCTGTTTCTTGCCACAGAAACCTGAGCTTGACCATACCATATTGTCGGAAACCATGTCCACCGTTTTCAGCATATCAAACGCCACTCCGGAAATTGTAGTGTCAAGAATAGCACGCCCTAATTTTCCGTTTTTAATCTCATAACCCATGCTTACACCAAACATAAACTCGCCGGTCGTATCCGCCTGTCCATTGTTTGTGTTTGTCAGATAATAGCCATCTTCCACGGAGGCAATGATATCCTCAAGCTTATCCTCACCCGGCAAAACGGCCGTATTACGCATACGTATCAGCGGCTCGTCCGAAAAACCGTAGGCACGCGCATTGCCCTGCGGTTTCACGCCAAAATGCTCCGCGCTCTCCCTGTTGTTCATATAACCTTGCAGAATACCGTCCTGAATCAGCACGGCATCCTCTGCAGGCGTACCCTCATCGTCCAGATAAACCGGCAGCGGCGCTTCCTCGCCCAACGCTGTGTGGGCAAAATCTACCATGGTCACAAGTTCGGACGCCACCTGCTTATGCAGCGCCGGTCCTGCCACAGAACCGCCAAGTACCAAATCTGCCTCCACGGTATGTCCTACCGCCTCATGCGCAAGCATACCCGACAAAATACCGCCAAGCACTACCGTCTTGTAGCCGGCCTCCGCATACACGCCTTCCCGCTTCTGCATCAACTTTTCATACAACGCGTCAACATCTGCATAAACCTGAGAAGGGTCTTTGAATATATCGTCAAAATTACCATAACCGCCTATCGGCTGATACAACTCCAGAGGCACGCCCGATGTCGATTCACTGTTGAGGAACAGATAAATATAACTCCTCGGCAATGTGACATGTCCGTCATACCCGTCCGATGTGCAGATAATCTTCTCCATGGAGTCTGCGGATAGAATCACGGAACGACTGGCAAGATTCGGATATTTTTCGGAGATATAAGCATCTACCTCCTTGACAAATTCTATGTACTGCTTCTGCTCAGTGTCGCAAATCTCCTTGTTAAGCGGCATACTTCCTGCGGCAATGGGAGGAAATATATTTTTTCCCTTCTGGATATGTTTGTCCATGAACAGCGCATTTTCAGTAGCTGCCTTTAAAACGGTTTCTGCCGCTGCCCCCGTGCACTCTGCCATGGAAGAAAAACCGTACACACCGTTTTTGTAAACTCTTGCGGAAACGCCTGCCGTCTCCAGTCTGGCGTTTGCCGTCAGATTCCCCTGAACAAGGGAAACACGCCTTTGTTTGTTTTCCTGCGCCCGAAGCTCTGTGTGAACTCCGGTGGTAAAAAGCGACTTTTTACCGGAAATGAAATCCTCCAACATAATTGGATACCTCCTTTAAAATAAATGTCCTGCGGCAGCAATGCCGCATAAGCCAAAACAGTTACAAAAGCAGCATATAGACTGCTGCCAATGAAATCACAATCTGGATAATGGCAAAACGGAACACCGTCTGCGTGTTCGACCAGCCCATCTTCTTCCTTACATGGTCATGCAGAGGCGTAAGCGTATTTTTCAGAATCCGTATTTGGAACAGCCGGATGAGCGACAGTTTGAGAAGCCCCAGTCCGCCATCCATAATAATGACAAAAGCGGCAGGAATATAGAGCAGCGGGCTGCCGGATTTTAAGATGGCAATGCTGATAAACACTCCCATGGCACGGGAACCGGCGTCGCCCATCAGCAGTCTGCTCGGAGAAGCATTATACCACAGATAACCGAGAATACAAACCATAAAGAGCAGGATTGGAAAAGAAATGTCCTTGCCTTTGTCATTTATTTCATTAATCACATAAATGGTAGTCAGGGTAATGATGGTAAGCGTTCCTGACAGTCCATCGACGCCATCCGCACAGTTTGTCACGTTGATGGAACCCCATACCAGCGCCACGGCACAGGCAGCAAACAATACCGGCGGAAACGTTATCTGCCGCCCCATCAGCTCGATTGTACTGGAATTGTACTGCAGGTAGGTAATGGAAACAGCAACCGCAACTGCCAAATCAAGCAGCCCCTTTTTCAGTTCTCCCCAGGGCTTTTCCGCCGTATCGTCAAAAAATCCCGTGAGCATTTCAATTACAATCAGCATCAGGTAAATACAGAGTTCTATGCTGAGTCCGGAAAAAAGCAGCGTAGCGGCTGCAAAAACCAGCACGAATATAATGCCGGCTCCTCTTGGTTTACCTGCGGATTTCTGTCCCTCCACAGCATAATCCCTGCCATGGTCCTTCGGCAGGTAACTGCTTAAACGGCTTATCGCAAAGCAAGTTGCTGCAAACGCGCCCAACACTCCGATAAAAGCCAATAACGGCTGCTTGTCCGCAAAAAAATATGGAAACATGCTTTATCCTCCTGCATACTGCAGACCGCATCTGCGGTATTGCGTCAATAAATCCTCATCACGTATGCATTATAGCATATAATATGTATTATGCCAATATTTGTAAAGCAACTTTGGGTTTCAGGCGCGACACTTCCGGCTTGCAGCAGATAACGCCCATTCTGCAATCATTTCCAAAGCGCCGCTTTTTAGCAGACCCTTGCAACATACTGCAGAATGGGCTGATTGCTGTTAAGAAACCGACAGTTGCCGCATTACAGTGTCTTTGATGTGAAAAGGCCTTTCACGTGTGCAACCTCGTCCTCTGTTGCCTTCTGTGCCGGAACATAATAGGATTTCTCTCTTGCTATCTGATACAGCTCCTCCTGCGACTGCTCACAGGTGCTCCGAAACTGCTTCAGTACACTTTTCAGCTCCTTGTTTTCCGTCTGGGGTATCATCTCCGCATACCGGATAAGTTCTCCGTTGATACCGGTCAGAGTATCTGCTACCATTATTTTTTCCTGCATTTCCATATAATTTTCCTCCTTACTGCAAAAACTTCATAAGCTGCTGCTTATTCTCCATGGCGGACTTTGCGCCTTTTTCAAAAAACTGTTTTACCTTTTCATCGCTTGCACACTTTGCA
>CAMWLB010000054.1 GCA_947174985.1 uncultured Lachnospiraceae bacterium
GTGATAGAGGGAGGCAGAGGGATGAAGAGAAAAATCCTGTTTGGATTAACGGCTGTATTCTTTGTGTTGATGCTTGTGGGCACTTTTTTTCACCAGAAAATAGATTCTCTTTTCAGAATCAGGGTGCAGCTTGCCACAATAGAGACAGGCAGTGAATACGTTACCGTTCCGGGGACGATTGACGGGCGGGAAACGGAGCTTATGCGGGAAGAGCAGTTTTTGCTGCTTCCGGCAGAGACGGTAAGGGACAATATGGTGTATGTGGTGGAACATGTAACGGTGCCTTACGGAAGCTATGATGTCGTAACGCTGCGGGTGGTGCAGACTGCGGGAGTAACGGAAGGAAAGGTGAAGATTACAGGCGGTCTTTCGGAAAGTGAAAATGTTGCTGCTGTATATGACGATTCTTTTTATGACGGCATGCGGATAGTGGTAGAGGGGCAGCGCTGAATATGCGCCGCGGCTTCCGAAAAAGTAATTGACAATGCAGGGACAAATGTTTACAATTAGCCTAGTTGTAATCGGGAAAAAATGGCGGCAGGACAGGCAGAATTTCCCTGCTGCTTAGAGAAAGGCATGGTAAAGATGGCAGTATTGTACAATCACAGAGAAGTAGAGACAAAATGGCAGGGCGTATGGGATGCTGAAAAGGCGTTTGCCACTTCAGAAGACTATTCCAAACCCAAATATTATGCATTGGTTGAGTTTCCGTATCCTTCGGGACAGGGGCTTCATGTAGGGCATCCGCGTCCTTACACGGCACTTGATATTGTGGCGAGAAAAAGGAGAATGCAGGGGTATAATGTGTTGTATCCCATGGGCTGGGATGCATTCGGACTGCCCACGGAAAATTATGCGATTAAAAACCACATTCATCCCAGAATTGTGACCAAAAACAATGTGGAGCGCTTTAAAAACCAGTTAAAGGCGCTTGGTTATTCCTTTGATTGGGACAGGGAAGTAAACACCACGGATGTGGATTATTATAAATGGACACAGTGGATTTTCTTAAAGCTGTTTCACGCAGGTCTGGCATACAAGACGGAGATGCCGATTAACTGGTGTACCTCCTGTAAGGTTGGTCTTGCCAATGAAGAGGTGGTAAACGGCGTCTGCGAGCGTTGCGGTGCAGAGGTTGTCCGCAAGGTAAAGAGTCAGTGGATGCTGAAAATTACGGCATATGCGGATAAGCTCTTAGAGGGACTGGATACCGTGGACTATATTGAGCGGGTCAAGGTATCCCAGAAAAACTGGATTGGCAAATCAACCGGTGCGGAAGTAGATTTCATTTTAAAGGGGAAGGAAGACAAGCTTACGGTCTATACGACCAGACCGGATACCTTATTCGGCGTTACTTACATGGTAATGAGTCCGGAGCATCCTTTTATTGATAAGTATAAAGAGGATATTCAGAACTGGGACGCAGTGACGGAGTATCGCGAGATGGCGGCGAGAAAGTCGGATTTCGAGCGTACGGAGATGGCGAAGGACAAGACCGGCGTTATGCTGGACGGTCTGACGGCAGTGAATCCCGTCAATGGAAAGGAAATCCCTGTGTGGATATCGGACTATGTACTGATGACCTACGGAACGGGCGCAATTATGGCGGTTCCGGCGCATGACGAGAGAGACTGGGAATTTGCAAAGAAGTTTAACATGCCGATTATCGAGGTGGTTGCAGGAAGCCCCGTGCCTGTGGAGGAGGCAGTGTTCTCCGATGTGGCAACCGGAACGCTGGTCAACTCCGATTTCTTAAATGGCCTTTCTGTTGCAGAGGCAAAGAAGAAGATTACGGCATTCTTGACGGAAAAGGGCATTGGGCATGAAAAGACCAACTTTAAGCTGCGCGACTGGGTATTTTCCAGACAGCGTTACTGGGGAGAGCCGATTCCCATTGTAAAATGTGATAAGTGCGGTTACGTGGCGCTTCCGGAGAGCGAGCTTCCTTTAGAACTGCCGGAGGTAGAGAGTTATATGCCGACAGACAACGGAGAGTCTCCCCTTGCCCATATGACGGACTGGGTAAAGACGACCTGTCCTTCCTGCGGCGGTCCTGCCATGAGAGAGACGGATACCATGCCGCAGTGGGCCGGTTCCTCCTGGTATTTCCTGCGTTATACGGACCCGCACAACGATAAGGCGTTGGCAAGTCCTGAAGCATTGAAGTACTGGCTTCCGGTTGACTGGTATAACGGCGGTATGGAGCATACCACGCTGCACCTTTTGTATTCCAGATTCTGGCACAGGTTCTTATATGACAAAGAGGTAGTGCCCTGTCCGGAGCCGTATCAGAAGAGAACTTCCCATGGCATGATTTTGGGCTCAAACGGTGAGAAGATGAGCAAATCCCGCGGCAATGTGGTGAATCCCGATGATATTGTGAGGGAATACGGTGCCGATACCTTGAGAACCTATGAAATGTTTATCGGTGCATTTGATTTGAGTGCATCCTGGTCGGAGGATGGTGTGAAGGGCTGCCGCAGATTTTTGGAGCGCGTGTGGAAGCTGCAGGACATTCTGACGGAAGAAGAAGGCTATTCTGCCGATATGGAAACAAAAATGCATCAGACTATCAAAAAGGTCAGCTCTGATTTTGAGAATCTGAAGTATAATACGGCGATTGCAGCGATGATGGCGCTGATTAATGAATTTTACAAAAAGAACGCCGTGACGAAGGGCGAGTTTAAAACCTTGCTTACCCTCTTAAATCCGGTTGCACCGCATATCACAGAGGAACTCTGGCAGCTTACCGGATTTGCAGGCAGGCTGTATCAGACGGCATGGCCGGAATATGATGAGGCGAAAACAGTGGAGTCCACGGTGGAAGTAGCGGTACAGATTAATGGCAAGACAAAAGCTACCGTAAGCATTGCAAAGGACGAGGAGAAAGACAAGGTGATCGCAATGGCAAAGGAGGCTTTGGGTGCAAAGCTTACAGGGACAGTGGTAAAAGAGATTTATGTGCCGGGCAGGATTGTAAATATTGTGGTAAAGCCGTAATTACGGAAAAGAAAAATGTCAGGTTAGGATAACAATCCTGCCCTGACATTTTTGTCTGTGTATGTTTTGCTATAGAAATGATATGTTGCGCGTTACTGCTTTGGTGCCTGTTTCATGATTTTATCAATTTGTTCAAGTTCTTCCGGTGTGCTGTGATTTTTGATTGCCGTTACCACAGCGGCAACATCGGCGGAAGAAAAACTGATATTGTCGGCCTTTGCCTGTTTCATCTTCAGCATCATATAGGGCATGGCTTCCTTTTGGCTTTTTCCCCTGCCGCCCAAAACCAGGTCATTCAAAAATTCCAGCTTTTTTTCCTCTATATTTTTGACGAGAGGATCGTTCATCCATTCGGGTTTGTTTTCCATTGCGTATCATACCTTTCTGCATTGTCAGGAGTTATTTGTTAAACATCTGGAACATCTGCATGATAT
Organism: uncultured Lachnospiraceae bacterium; assembly: GCA_947174985.1. Lineage (GTDB taxonomy): Bacteria > Bacillota > Clostridia > Lachnospirales > Lachnospiraceae > Acetatifactor. The sequence goes on from CAMWLB010000054.1 coordinate 3,435, forward strand.
CAGGGGCAGAAGCATTATCATTGTCTTCGCCGAAGGAGAAGCCGTCCGGAAACAGCTCTTTCATCATGTTTATGGTTTCCATCATTTCTTTTGCATTCTTTATGCTGGAAAACAATTCCGCAATTTTCTCAAGCTGTGCTTTTTCCGAAGAGGAGCAAAAGGGGGCAAGCTCACTGCACATTGCCGCTGCGTCAGGCTGCGTCTCTCTTGGCATTGACGCGTGGGGATGCAGCTTGAAATAAGTAAGTGTATATTGAAATTCCATGTACTTGATGTAGACGGCAAACTGCTTCTGCAGGGAAGGGTCTAAATAGGGGAGAAGGATTTTGTACATTTGAATGTGGTTGTTGGTAAAAAGTGTATCAAAAGCCTGTATTTTATCAGGCTGTTCCCTGTCATCCCTGTCCATGCATAGTTTCTCCGGTTTCTCGTATTTTTAAAGCATATGAAAAATTGTCTGTAAGTATGCGGGAACAGGCTCTTTTAAGAGCCCGCCCGCAAAACAGTTTTGTGATTAGCCGCAGCAGGAATTGTTATTTCCGCTTAAGCAGGAAATAAGAAGAATCCAAATCAGCCATTCACAACTGTTGTTTTCATTATTGCAGCCGCAGCCGCCGCCATTGTTGAACAAGCTGGTATTTCCGCCTCCAAAGCAGGAGAATAACAGGATAATCCAAATCCAGTTGCAGCTATTGCCAAAGAGATTGTTCAAGGAAGTGCCACAGCCATTGTTACAGCCGTTGTTGCAGCCGCAGTTAGCAGCAGTTAAATCGCTCATTTTAAATGCCTCCAGGTTTTGTTATGGTTTATCTTATGTGGGTATGCATGTCAACGTTTCCACTTTGATGAAAAAATTTCCTGAAAAAAATTTTGAAAAAATTCACGGAAAGAATTTGTGGAAAAATTTCCATGCACAAACTATAGGAAAAGACTTGCATAAATTTCAAGATATAGTAAAATAAGTATGTATGAAGAAAATCAGGAGTATTATGTAAAGCAGACGGATGGTGTGGATATGGAAGCGAAAGTGCGCACGGTTTTGGGGCGGCAGTTTCGAACCGAAGCCGATTATCAGGCGGCGCAGAAGGACGCCGCATATATAGAGAGTATTAAAAAAAGATACGATTTAGATGGGGAAGAGGGAGTAAAACAGCTTTTAGAGGATTTAAAAAGCGGCAAATACCGTTTTCGGACTATATTGGGACAGGATTTTAAGGAGGAAACGGAGGAAGCTTACGCAAGAAAACAAACAGAGGCAGACGGTAAGAGCAGTTCCCGCAAAGGAAAAACCGCAAACCGGAAAAGCAAAGCAGGAAGTGCGGAAGGAAAAAGAGCGTCAGGTACAGCAGGCAAAAAAAATACCAGTCTGGAAGATTATGATGAAGATATGCGCAAGTTCATTGTCAAGGAACTAAAAAAGCGCGAGCGGATACGAAGACTTTTGATATCCGCATGTATGTGCGTAGCGGCCGGCTGTTTTCTCTATCTGGGCATATACTATTATCAGGTAAGGCGGCTGGACGCTTATGCAGGCAGACAGCAAAGGCTCAAGGGCATGGAGACGGAAATAGAGGTAACGCCGGAAACGGTGGTAATTCACTACGATAATCAGGAGATTGTGGTTCCCGATATTCTGGAAGAATATAAAATGCTCTACAGTTTGAACCAAAAACTAATCGGATGGGTTAAAATTGACGATACATATATAGATTACCCTGTTTTGCAGACGAGCAACAATGATTACTATATAGATCACAATTTTGACCAGGAACAGGACAGGAACGGCAGTATTTTTCTGGATGCGGACTGTACCATACTGCCGAGGAGCACCAATCTGATTCTATATGGTCATCATATGAGAAGCGGGCGTATGTTTGGACAGCTCAATAAGTACAGCTCGGAGAGTTTTTACGAGGATCACAAGCTGATACAGTTTGATACCATATATGAAAGAGGCACCTACGAGGTTATGTTTGTATTTCGCTCCAAGGTATATGAAGAGAGTGAAATTGTTTTTAAGTATTATCAGTTTATCAATGCGGCTTCGGAAACCGAGTTCAATTCTTACATGCGGGAAATGGCTGAAATGTCGTTGTATGACACCGGCGTGACTGCTGAATACGGCGACGAGCTGCTCACATTGTCTACTTGTGATTATTATACAGATTACGGTCGTTTTGTGGTTGTAGCGAAAAAAGTAAAATAGAACGCGGGCGTAAATATCGGATAAAGGAGATGCAACATGGCTAAAAAAGAAGCAAAGAAAAAAAATCTCAGACTGAGGAGAAGGATTCGAAGGACATTGGGTTCTATTTGTCTGATAACAGCGCTTTTAGTGGCGGCGATACCAGTGCCGGAGGTAAAGGCGGCAACTGCTACAAAGAAATATACATGGGAGCAGGATATTTTAGGAAATAGTGCAAGTAAAATTCCCACTTTGCCTTCCAATTATCCCTACATATATACATACTATGAAGGGAATGCAACTTTTGCATGGGCATTTGTGAATAACGGCGGTACATGGGTAGCAGTTATTTTGGGATATAGGATAACCGGTCAATTAGAGAATGCGACACTGACAATACCGGATACAGTGAATGCCTATACTCTGTATAATGAAAATATTGGAGATACCAACCAGAGCCATGTGGCGGTAGGAAGAAATTTTGAACCCTTATATTATATATCACGATGGGATCCTGTGCTTGATGTTTCCGGCAATGATACTGGCGAAAGGGTACCGGGAGCCTATTCGCCTTGTACCTATGGCGACAGAAATAACTGGGAAAATTTAAAGGAAGATGAGTTTTACTATAAGGATAGCAACGGAAAGTATCAGGCGACGACGACTTCGCAGGAACAGTGGATTAAAGAGATTCCGGTCGTATATATTGGCAATCAGTCCGTGATAACCAATCCGAATATTGGGACGGGAGCGGGGGTTCAGCAGGAATGGTTGATAGCGCAGGACAGCAGTTCGTCCAACGTTATGACAAGCAATGTTAACGGAGTCACACACTATCTCAACGATAATCCGGATAGTGGTGTATTTGCAAATCGTACCAATATCCAAACGTTAAAAATAGGGGGGAATCTGATAGGAATTGGTAATTATGCGTTTTATAATTGTACAGAGCTTAGAGAAATTGTGTTCAGCAACAGTTTGGAGGAGATAGGAAAAAATGCGTTTCAAAAGTGTCGAAATCTGCAGAAAGTAGGATTTGGCGGTAATTCCACAGAGGCTATCAGCCAATTAACATATATATCAGATTATGCATTTGCGGAGTGTGAATCTCTTACCAACTTCAGCTTGACGACTGGTATTACCAGAATCTTTGACCATGCTTTTGACGGCTGCGTTTCGTTGAAAAGCATGGATATGTCAGGGCAGGCAGAAGGAACCAAGGGGAGCCTCTCAGAACTTGGATATTTTGTTTTTGCAAACTGCACTGCTTTGGAAGAGCTTATTTTGCCTAGTTCCATTGGCAGCAACACGATTCATTTGAATAATTTCCAAAATTGCAGAAACCTGAAGCATGTTATGGTAGAGAGTTTTCAGACAAAACTGGAAGCAGATAATGGCGATGCCGCAACTGACTATACGTCGGAAAAATTCCTGGGTGATGTGCATACGGAGTTTTATTTTGAATCAGAAGCCGAATCAGGAACGCATGATTTCACAAAGGAAAATGCAATTGCATTTAAGTATGCTAGAGAAGATTTATATGAGATTATCACTAAGGAAAAAGACAGCGAAGGAAATGAAGCAAGATTACTTTATCAAGTCAACAGCCGACAGGAATTGGTGTTTTTTGATAGAATAAAAGGAACTGTGACTGAGGTGGAAATTCCGGCTAAAATTGGGCCTTTTGGAATCTCCTATATTGAGTCTGGGTGCTTTTCCGGTGTCTGTACATTGAAAAAAATCACTATTCCTGCAACAGTAACGCAGATTCGGTCAGATGCCTTTAAGGGCTGTCACAACCTTGAGGCGGTGATTTTTGCGGATGCAACAAAAATTACCTCTATTGGTCCAGGGGCGTTTGCTACACAGGTGGCATCTGAACATAGAAATTGTCCAAATGAAAATACTTTTTTGACGAATACGCCTGTACTGAGTTTTACAGGGGTGATAGGTGACAATGTAGTATTTAATTATGCAATGAATAAGGACAGCAATATCAATGCTGGTGCACAACCACTGACGTACATTACCTATTACAGCGGATGGCCCAGCAATTTAGAAGTAAGATATGTGCCGGAAGACCTACAGACAAAGGAAGGCGAAGCAACTTTGGTGGATTATCCGCGCTATGTGGAACTTACCAAATATACGCAGGCAAAGTATCCATATCTGACAGAGGAGCAGGCAGAAGCAGCAGCGAATGCGGTGCAGGATTATGCTGATTATTTAGCCGGTGGCGCGATGCCGAAAACGGATGAGTGGGATTTGATTAACGCTTCGTTGAATCCGCAGATACCGGTTGGCGTGAAAGCGATTCAGACAGGATTGTTTTCCGGCGTTATCGGTGTGCAAGATAACGATGGCAATTATAAAATAGAGCCAGTAAGCGGAAAATCGCCTGACTTAAAGCTTCAAAGCGTTACCTTCGCGGATATTGAGGAATATGAGCCCTATACCTTTAGCGGTTGTGTGGATTTAAATGCTATTAACATTACCGGCGGAACCGCAAAAATTGATGATTATGCATTTGCATATGCGTTTGATGTGACAACCAGCGGAAATGATGGTTCGGGTTCCCAGTCATCGCTCACAACCTTTAACATGCAGGGCGGTGGAGGAAGCATTGGGAATTATGCGTTTTGTAACAATAAAGACTTGAAGTATGTAACGATTTCGCCAGAGGTATCTGAGTTGGGAATCCGTCCTTTCAGGGCATGTACGTCACTTCAGGACGTTAATTTTTCGGGTGGACCTTATTTTACAACAGGACAGTCCATTATCTATGGCTTGAAAGATGGAAGCAGAGATGTTTTGGTGGAATGTCTGGAGAGCAGGGGCGGTTTGGAAAGCAGTACACCGAATGCGATAAGCCCTACGGAGGTTGCCGGAATCACATCAATAGTTGAAGAAGCGTTCATGGATTGTGTGGATGTCACTTCTGCGGATTTGACGACTACTTATATCAGCGGTGTTCCGGAGAATGCTTTTAAAAATACAAGAAGACTGAATGATGTGGAATTGCCTACTTCCTGTCGTTATATCAGAAGCGGTGCTTTTAGTGACAGTTATGTCAGCAAGGTGAGCATTCCGGACAGTGTTACCAATATTGCAGAGGCAGCATTTAATACCTATACGACACCAAATGCGAATGGCACATGCTCCAGAATCACTTTCTATTGTAATGAGGGCAGCACGGCTGCGGATTATGCATCAGAAAGAGGACATGAAAATATTCAACGTGAGGATTGGGACGGTGTAGACAATACTGTTTACAAGGTTTATTTTATGGACGATGAAGACAATATCATCGAAGTACAGGAAGTGATTGTCGGTCATGATGCAACGCCTCCCACCCCTCCTGCAAAAGAGGGAAAGGAATTTGTGAGATGGCTGGGAAGTTATACGAATATTCATGCTGATACAACCGTTTATGCTTCTTACAGAAACATAGACTCTGATGAGACAAAATACCTTGTAGAGTTTTTTGACTATACCAGTGATGAAAAGCCGATACAAACTTATTTAGTGGCGCCCGGAGGAGATGCACCTGCAATTATACCGCCCGCGAGAGAAGGCTATACTTTTGTAGGCTGGCGGCCGGCAATTACAAATATTCAGAGTGATACGAAGACTTATGCGCAGTACGAGCGGGGCACAAATACCAATCCGAATGACCCGAATAATCCGAACAACCCGAATAACCCGAACAACCCAAACAACCCGAATAATCCGAATAATCCAAACAACCCGAATGGCACAGTGAGCGGTAACGGTACGGCAACCCTGTACACACTGACAGTGCGAAACGGCAGCGGATCGGGAAGTTATGCAGCGGGAGCTACTGTTATCATTATTGCCAACAATCCGGCAGCATCACAGCGGTTCAGTAAGTGGACGACGGATAACAGTGCTGTTAAGTTTGCAAGCAGCGAGGTGTCGGCAACTACAATAGTTATGCCTGCTGAGAATGTAACGGTAACAGCAAACTTTGTTGCGGGTTCCTCAAATGGAGGCAGCAGCAGTTCCGGTACAGGTAGCAGACCTTCCACTTCAAGCGGAAATGGGGCAAACAATAACAATAAGACAGGTTCAACGGTTGTGATTGACAAATACGGTCTTTCCAATACCGGCGTTGTGTCAGTCACCATCAAAGGTTCTTCTGACAACTTTGTAGTAAAGATTACCGAGGATCAGCAGGCAACAGAGGCTGCCATGAGAGCGTTGATAGAGGAATATGGAAGTCTTGACAATATTAAGTACTTCCCGATGGATATTTCACTGTATGATTCCACGGGCAAGACGAAGATTACAGATACTTCGGGTCTGAAAATTGAAATTACGCTGCCGCTTCCGGATTCTCTGGTTACTTACGGCGGTAACAATATGGTGGCCGGTGTGGTGAATGATAAACTGGATAAGCTTTCACCGAAGTTTACCACGATAGACGGTGTGGCGTGCGTGACCTTTACAGCTGAACATTTCTCGCCTTATGTTATCTATGTCAAGACTGACAGTCTGCAATCGAATGGTGTAGCGGACAGCTCGCCGAAGACGGGAGATATTCATCCGAAATGGTTTGCAGTTGTTGCGTTGTGCTGTATTTCTGTAGTACTGTTTGTAAAAAAGGATAAAACCGGTAAAAAAGTTTTGGTGAAGGCATAACGGAGAACGTTTGATTGCGATATGCACGGGGTATAAATATGAAGAGATCAATCAAAATTTCCGTGAGCGCGCTGCTTTTGGCATTGGCATTGGCAGTGACGCAGATACCGGCGCCGTCGGTGTCTGCGGATACGCCGACATACTCTTCGGATGCGGATTTTCAAATGAATGGGACGATACTGGTGAAGTATACAGGCACGGCAAAAACCGTGTCTGTTCCCGCTTCCGTAACTGCGATTGGGGCGGAGGCATTTGCCGGTAATACCGATATGGAGACCCTTTTATTTCGCGGAAATAGTGTGGAAACCATTGGCTACAGGGCATTTGCAGAGTGTACAGGACTAAAGGAAGTGCGGCTGCCGGATTCCGTCACGGAAGTCGGAAATGGAGCTTTTGGAGATTGTACAGCTTTAACAACAGTGACGTTGGGCAAAGGGCTTAATAAGCTTGGTATCGGTGTGTTTACAGGCTGTTTGGCGTTGAAGGACTTGAAGATAACGGAAGGAAATACAGCATTTTCTTATACTGACGGCTGTCTGTATAATAATGACAAGACCAAATTGTATTTTATGCTTCCTACAAGAGAGCGGGAGTCCTACAGTATGCCCTCTACGGTCACAGATATTGCGGAATATGCTTTTTGGGGCTGTAACAATGTGAAAAATATTAGTCTCAGCAATAATCTGAAAGAGATACCGGACTATGCGTTTACCAACTGTAAGTCTCTTGAAAGTATGTCTATTCCTTATTCTATTAAGAGAATCGGAATTATGGCGTTTGCAGACTGCGTCAGTCTGAGCATGGTAACGGTGCCTTCTACAGTGGAGACCATACACGATACCGCTTTTAATGGCTGCCCCAGACTGGTGATTTCAGCGGATAAGGGGACAGCGGCATATAAGTACTATATAAAATGGAAATTAATCAACCAGGCAGAGTATGAGGATACAGGAAATGCAGAGCCGGATGTTCCGGCAGATGAATCGGATAATACGCCATTGGAGAACAACGGGCAAAACAATGGACAGAACAACGAACAAAAGAATGAACCGTATCAGCCGGATGACGGCAGTGTGCTGGGAAGCACCTATGTAGTGGGAAACAGTGCTTTTGTTTTTATGGACAATTCTGCTGCACCGGTATACGGAAATAACGAAACGTCTGTCAGTGCAAATGAGAATGGCGATATTGCCACACTGCCTGAAAATGGACCAGCAGGAATGGAACTGCAAAAGAGTACAGAGGTTCCCAAGTATAGGATTTTCGGCAGTATACTGGCAGATCAGGCTTTTTATAACAGTAGGGAGGCGGCAGGCTACGAGATACCGGATGGAATTACGGAAATCGGTGAATTTGCTTTTGCAAGAAGCAATCTCACGACAGCAAATATTCCAAGCGGGGTAACGACGATAGGGTATGGTGCGTTTTATCACTGTGATTATCTCAGGGAAGTGAAGATACCTTCTACCGTTACGGATATTGCGCCAAAAGCGTTTGAACAAAGCCTGTGGCTGAAGAGCTGGCTGAGCGGAAGCGGTACGGAGGAATACTTGATTGTTGGAAGTGGTATTCTGTTAGCGTACAGAGGAAACGGCGGCAATTTGGTAATACCGGAAAATGTAAGAAAGATTGCTCCGGAGGTTTTTGCGGGCAACGAGAAAATTGTGTCCGTGCAGCTTCCCGATTCTCTGATTGACATTGGAGAAGGGGCATTTTCTGATTGTAAAAATCTGCATACCATTACCGGCGGGAAAAATGTGCGTGTGATACGGGACAGAGCGTTTATGGGCTGTCCGCTGGAAACGGCGCATGTGTGGGAAAGCGTTGAATATTTGGGACTTTTAAGCTTTGATTTCTCTGATACGCCGTTCAGTAACTCCGAAAAAATAGTTGTTTTTGACAGTCTGAAGCTGCCTGCGCCGTGCCATGAACTGACGGCAGAACGGCTTTCTAACGAAGCGTCAAGAGGATTTATACTGGGAGATACGCAGATTGTCGTTGTAGAAAGAGAAATGAAGGAAGAGGAACTGTCGGATACCATACTGTCGCCTACAGGCGGTGATTTTCAGGGTATTATTGCCTATATCAGTTCCAACGACAAGAGAATTGTAACATGCTTTGCCACTACCTATACGGAGGCGGAGCTTGCAGGCATCTATATTCCCGAATATATTAATATTGATGGTAAAAATTATCAGGTGACCGGCAGAGAAGATATTTCCATATTCGGCAGGGACAGGGACTATCTGACAGGCAGTATTGGGGTAGAGAATACAAGTACAGTGCTGTCAGGAGATATCAGTGCTGAGTTGGAAGGGAATACAGGGTCTTATTACCTGCAGGTGTTTGACAGTCTGGATGCATACGCGGCTCTGAATGCAGGCTACGAAGCGGTTTACAGAGAAGTGCTTCCCGAGGCTTCTGTATGTGTGGACATGAATTTGGTGGACAGAAAGACCAGGGTTCCCATTTCAAAGACAGGAAGCAGAAAGCTCAGGGTAACGGTTACGCTGCCAACCGGTTTTGCAGCAAGCGGGCTTCGCGTTTACCAGACAGACAGGAACGGGCAGCTCACAGGACTTACCTATACAATAGAAGGAAATCAGGTGACCTTTGAAACCAATATGCTTGCACCGGTTGCTATCTGCAGGACAGCAGGCGCGGTAACAGGACGCATGGACGCTTCTCCGGATACCGGCGATAATATACAGCCTAAATATTTCTGGGCGGCGGGGCTTGCAGGCATGGCTGCCGCAGTATTACTGATTAAGAAGAGAAAATAAGAGGTAA
>CAMWLB010000055.1 GCA_947174985.1 uncultured Lachnospiraceae bacterium
GCCATGGAGGCGGTAATTACCGTCCTGCGCAGCAGTTTCTTCTTGTTAATCGGCCGCTCCTTGATTTTCTCTATCATAAAATCGGATTGCTGGTTCTGTCTGGAATCCTGCATATTGGCAATTCCTCCATTTCGGCTCCCATCTGCCCGCTTTAGCAGGCGCTCAAATCAGGGAGGCTGCATGTTTCGTTCTGCCCTATAGTATATCTGATAGTGAAAAAATTGTAAAGAAAAGAACCGCCGCACCAGCCAAATCTCCAGCCGTGCGGCAGTTCTTCAAAATCATCACATCATTCAGAACATGCCTGTTAAAACAGTTTTTTAATGGATTCGGCAACGCCGGAAAGCTTACCGACAGATATCTTTCCTTTTACGCCTTCCACTACCTTCTTCACAACATCGTCAGGTAAATCTATACCAACCAAATCCTCCACCGTCTTGGTCGGGTTCTTCTGAAATTTGTCCATCAGAGATTTGTCCTTTGTCACCTTCTCCACAATTCCGTCAATTTTGTCTTTAATATCCATATCTGCTCCACCTTTCCGCCGTCCCACAGGGCATGGCTGTACGTAAAATCATTATCTTTCAAGAAAATCCGCTGTTTTATAACATATTCTTTAGAGCAGCTAGCGGGAATCGAACCCGTCTCTCCAGCTTGGGAAGCTAGCATTCTACCGATGAACTATAGCTGCGTATCTGAAAGGTATTATACTACACCCTTCAGAAAAAAGCCACAAAAAAGTGAATTTTGTTTTAAACTTTTATTGAGCGTTTGCCACAACATCCGCAAGCTCCCGCAATTCTTTCTCTACTCTCTCGTCCATAGTGGAACGGATTGACACTACCGGCTCTACGATATTGATGTCCTTCATTTCCTCCAAAAGCTTACGCATACCCTTTGCCGCCATAGGCGCCCAAGAACCATTTTCCACCAGAGCAACTGTCCTTTTCTGGAATCCCTTTGCCCTCAAATGATGTAAAAAGTCTTCCATGCAGGGGAAAATTCCACCGTCATAGGTTGCGCAGAACAATACCATTCTGTCATACCGGAACGCATCCTCAATGACTTCCGCCACATCCTCTCTCGCAAGGTCGGCTGTAACCACCTTTGCAACGCCATTTTCCTGCAGCATACCGGCAAACCTTGCTGCTGCCTGCGCCGTATTGCCATGAATGGAAGCGAAAGCAACCAACACTCCTGTATCCTCCGCGCGGTAACTGCTCCATGTATCATATTTTTCAATATAGTAAGAAAGGTTTTCCTTTAATACAGGACCGTGTAACGGACAAATTATCTGAATGTCCAGCGCTGCCGCCTTCTTTAAAAGCGCCTGCACCATCGCGCCATATTTTCCCACAATATTAAAATAATATCGCCTTGCCTCGCAAGCCCAGTCTTCCTCCGTATCGAGTGCACCAAACTTGCCGAAACCATCCGCAGAAAACAGTACCTTTTCCGTCTGCTCATAAGTTACCATGACCTCCGGCCAATGCACCATGGGCGCCATAAAAAACTGCAGGGTGTGCTGTCCCAGACACAGGGTTTCTCCCTCCGAAACTACCACCTTTTTATCCTCTATATCCAGTTTGAAAAACTGTGGAAACATGGAAAATGTCTTGGCATTTCCTACCAGCTTCATCTCAGGGTATGCAGAGACAATCGCCGCAATGCTGCCGGCATGATCCGGCTCAAGATGAGAAATCACAAGATAATCCGGCGCACTTCCCGCCAGTTCTTCCTTCACCTGCAAAAGCCATTCGTCCGTTTTTCTCGCATCAACGGTATCCATCAGCGCTATCTTCTCATCCATAATCAGGTAAGAATTGTAGGACACGCCGTTTGGCACGATATACTGCGATTCAAACAAATCGATTTCCCTGTCGTTCACCCCTACGTAACGAATGTCCTTTGTAACCTCTGTCCTGCTCATAAGCCTGTTTTCCTCTCTTCCTTTATTTTTACATTATTCTGTGGCAATACCCAGCATTTCAAGCCCCTGCAGAATATTTTCCTCCTGCAGCGCACCCACGCCATATGCTACAAGATTCCCCTCGGCATCAATAAAATATGTGGCGGGTATGGAACTTACATAATAGGCATATGCCGCTTCCTGATTCGTATCAAAGTAGACAGGAAAAGTATAATCCGCCTGCTGCACATAGTCAAGAGCCGTCTTAATGGTTTCGCGGCTGCCGTCCGTCAAATTTACCATCATAAAGACAACCTCTTCTCCGTAGGTGTCGTACATATTCTGAAAAAACGGCATCTCGCTTTTGCATGGCCCGCACCAGCTTGCCCAGAAATTCAGAATGACGGGCTTACCTACAAAGTCCGAAAGCTTTACCTCTTCCTCCGCCTCATTCACCACTGTAAAGTCAGGGGCTTTCGCGCTGTCTTCCGCTGCTGTATTATCCTCACTGCTATTGTCCTTTTTCTCACCGTCAACTTCGTCATTACTGCCCGCACCACTACTATCGGTTCTGTCTTCCGTTCCCTGCTGCCCGGTCTCCGGCAAGTTTTCCTCCTTGTCAATCTGTGTCAGCGCATCAGGACGATATTTCTCCGCAAGCCCTTTATAGAGGAAAGCGCTTCCTCCTATAAGCAGTACCAAGACAATAATGCCAATCACTAATTTTCCATATTTTCTCATTTTCACACCCCTGCATATTCGCTTTGGCGGACCGTTATACCATACTTCCCAGCACGGCAAACAGTCTGCCAAACAGGCCCGTCATCATGCTGATACCTACAATAATCAGAAAAATACCACAAATCCGGTTAATCCACAAGTAGTTTCTTTTGATAAACTGAAAGGTTTCCTTCAATCTGTCCAGAAGCAGGGCGCTGGCTAAAAAAGGAATCCCAAGCCCCATAGAATACAGCAGGAGCATAAGAAGCCCCTCTGCCATGGTTCCCCGCTCGGATGCCAGCATAAGCGCCGAACCCAGAAATGCACCCACACAGGGCGTCCAGCCAATCGAAAAAATCATACCGAACAAAAACGTAGACGCTATATTTCCCGGTTTTATCTGTACGTCCAGCTTTTTTGTCTTGTTGAGAAATCCGATTTTCAAAATCCCGCTAAAGTTAAGACCAAAAATCACCACAATACCGCCTGTAACCAGATTCACCGCCGTTTTATACCTCTGCAGGGCGGCACCTACCGTCCCCGCAAACGCGCCCAGCGCCAAAAATACTACCGTGAAACCCGCAATAAATGCAAGCGCATTGCAAAACGTCCGCTTCCTGTTGTTTTCGCCTCCGGCAAAATAGGAAATATACACCGGCAGCATGGGCAGCAGACAGGGCGAAACAAACGTAATAATTCCCTCCAAAAACGCGATAAAATATTGCATGTCGTGTCAGGTTCCTTTCCCTATTGCAGAGTATTTTTTCCAAAATTAGTTTATGATTTAATGCTTATATTATAAACCGCCGGCCTTTCTTTTACAACATAGATATACCATGCAAAAAAAGACGCGCTTTTTTGTCAAAACGCGTCTTTTTCTGCTTATGCCATATTTTCTTTTTCATAATACTGCGCCTGTGCGTGCCAGAGCGCATAATACTTGCCGTCTGTATCGGCAAGCAGTTTCTCATGGCTGCCGCGCTGACAGACTCTGCCCTTGTCAAAAACTGCAATTTCATCGCAGAAACGGCAGGACGCCAGCCTGTGGCTGATATAGATGGCGGTGCGCTCGCCCACAATTTCATTGAACTTGGTATAAACTTCATATTCGGCAACGGGATCTAACGCTGCTGTTGGCTCGTCGAGAATCAGAAATGCCGCATCTTTGTACAGTGCTCTGGCAATGGCAATTTTCTGTGCCTCTCCGCCGGAAATCTCTACGCCCTCTTCGTCAAAATCTTTATAAAGAAAGGTCTCCAGCCCATCCTTCATGCGGGAAACCCGCTCTCCGACTCCCGCTTCTTGTAAACATGCTTTTGCCTTGTCTGCATCGTAGTCCATTCCCGCCGCTACATTTTGTCCCAACGGAAACGCAAACAACTTATAATCCTGAAACACGACTGAAAAAATAGACATATATTCCCTGTGGCTGTATTTTCTGATGTCAATTCCGTTTAATCTTATTTCGCCCTCCGTGGGGTCATACAGCCTGCAAAGCAGCTTGATAAAGGTGGTTTTTCCGGAACCGTTTTCCCCCACCACGGCCAGCTTTTCTCCTACCCTGAATTTCAAGGATACATTTTTGAGCACGTCTATTTCCGTATCCGGATACCGGAAGCTGACGTTGCAGAATTCGATTTCATAGTTGCAGTCCCGCCGCTTCTCCGTCGTCAGGCTTCCCTTGTACATATCGTCCGGTATATCCAGAAATTCGAAGGTATCCTGCAAGAAGACAGCATTCGTTCGCATTTCGCCCAACTGGCGCAGCAGGTTTGCCATTGTCTCATAAAGCAGGGTTACTGCCCCAATATACTGTGTCACTTCCCCCACAACGAATGCACCGGCCCATGCTTTTATGCAGACAAAAAGATAAACCGCACCTACGAATACCCGCCCAACCATATCAGATGATGCATGAAGAAGTCCGCTGGCACCTCTGGCACTTTTGGCAATCGGTGATTTGACACCAAAACTCATACTGTCGGCTTCCTCCAGCTTTTTGTGAAAGAAGGTATCCTGCTTGTAGACACGTATATCAAGCGCTCTGTGGTGTTCATAACCCGCATATCCAAAAAAGCCAAAGGCACGGTTTCCAAATCTCGCCTGTTCGGAATATCCTGCCCAGTAGTCGTCCGCACGTCTGACAAGTGCAGGCGAAAGCAGCACTGCACCAAGCAGCAGCCCCAAAAGCAGTATGTTTACCAACGGACTGTTGATTATTGCAAGGCCGCCCGCCGTCTTTGATGCAGCCCTTGTGAACAATGGTAATGACAATACTGCCGCACCGGCAATACCGACAGTCCCATCTATCAAGTATCCATAGCCAACCTGCCACAGTGTCCTGCGCAGTCCCCAGTTTGACCAGTTGTCATTCTGCTGAATCTTGGCAAACAAATCCCTCGTATGGGAACTGTCAAGCGAGGCAAAGTCCATGGAAAGCAGCTTTTCATTATACATGCAGTTTACCCCTTCATAAGCCGTCCATAACAACGCGTCATTCCAATGTGCAAGAACTGCTTTTGCCACCCCAAGGAACACGTTCAGCAGAAGCAGGGACAGAATCAGGGAAAACAGCCTTTCCGAATTTCTTTCTCCTGCCAGTTCCCCGATAATTCTGGCAGAAAACCAAATATTAATGTAAGGCGTGGCGGTATTCATAACACGAGTCAAAATATTAGTAGCAAACATCTGCGGATATTTTTCCCACCAAAGCTTCATGGCGCGGTTATTCAACCGAAAAGCTTCCCTCCACGTCATTTTGTTTTTTTCTTTCTTTTTATCCGGCATTTTCCGCACCTCCTTCCCTATAATACTGACTCTGTATTTCAAACAGACGGGCATATTCCCCACCTGCCGCAAGCAGACTCTCATGGGTTCCTTCCTCCCTGATACCGCCGCCATCAAGCAGAATAATCCTATCGCAGAAACGGGTAGATGCCAGTCTGTGGGAAATGTAAACAGAGGTACAGCCGCCTGTCATCTCGTTATATCGCTTGTACATATCGCTCTCCGCCAGCGGGTCCAAAGCCGCCGTCGGCTCATCCAGCACAATAATGGGCGCTTTCTTATACAGGGCACGTGCCAGCATCAGCCGCTGGCTCTCTCCGCCGGACAACTCCACAGCCTCCTCATAGACCTCTCTGCTCAGCTTGGTATCGTATTTCTCCGGCAAAGCTTCTATTTTCTGTTTCAGCCCCGCCTTTTCTATACAATCCACAACTCTTTCGCTGTCTATATCTTCATCCGTCTGTGCCACATTTTCCGCAATACTGCCCGCAATCAGGGAAGAACCCTGAAACACTGCCGCAAAGTGCCGGTAATAACTGCGCCGGTTAAACTTGCGGATATCTTCCCCATTTAAAAGCACTCTGCCCTCCGTTGGGTCAAAAAAGCCGCATATTAGCTTAATCAGCGGGGTCTTTCCCGCGCCATTCAAACCCACCACTGCAAGTTTTTCTCCATTTCCGATTTTCAGGTTTACGTGGTGTATCGTATCCTGCTCCGCGGACGGATAGCGGAAGCTGACATTCTGCAGTTCAATTTCATAAGCGCCGCCTTCTACCGGCTCCGGATTCTCTCCCTCTTCAAACAAAAATGGTTCCTTATACTCCAAAAGCTCCCTGATGCGGGAAATATCCAGACTTTGCTTGTGCAATTCCGCCATACCCGCAAGAATTCCCTCAACCCAGGATGTAAAACCGTTTATCGCAGAAAAATAGAGCAGAAATTCCGCCGCTCCGATACTTCCTCCAAGAACCATGCGAACCAGATAAAAATATGCGACCCCTCCCCGTAAAAAATTCAACATAACATCCAGTATATTTTTTCCCAAATATGTCCTTCCTTTATACAGCAAAAACTTTTTCAACCTGCGCAAAAACTTTTCATACAGCCCGGTCAGCCAGTCCTTCATGTCAAAAATACGGACATCCTTCGCTATCGAACTGTCCTGCGACCTCCCGCTGATATAGCCCAGTCTGTGATAAATAGGAAGCTGTTCCTTTTCAAGCTTGTACATCTGCCCGTTGAGCATCAGGGTAAGTCCATAGCCTGCAAATGTTGTCAAAAGTGTCACGGCAATGACTACCATATCGACCCTTACCAACAGACACAAATAGATTACAAATCCCAGAATATTTTTAATTAAACTCTCCAGCGTGTGCCAAACCGCCTCAGAAGCCTCCTGATTAGAGTTTGTAGCGCGCACCGCCTTTTCCCGCAGATTGATAAATTCCTGCTCCTCCGTATTCGGATAAGAGGTCAGGTTTACCTTGTCATGCAGATCACGGATAATGTTCGAGCGCACCGTTATCCTACCGTAAAGCTGATTTTGCGCCACGTATGCACTGAGAGCTCCCGTCACAATCAGCCCCAGCGTAAAAAGCAGAATCGTCCCCACCAGTTTTGTAAGCGGAACTGCCGCCTCAATTCTGCCCAGTATGGCGGGCACTACAAAAAGCTGAAGCAGACTTTTTGCCACCTCAAGTCCTGCCATGACGCCAATCAGAAGCAGGACGCTCCTGCACCCACGCCACGCGTGGCCAACCATATAACAGGAATTGCTCCACATGCCGTATTTTGCTTTTTCCTTCTCTTTCTTTTCTTTTATCTTGGACTTTTCTTTCATCCGCTCCATATATCCTCCCTGTATTTGCTTTTGTACCCTGACTTTAGCACAAAAAAACCCAAAGCGCGCCATTCGGGGACGAATGGCATACTTTGGGGGATAAAAGTCTATTCCTGCGGCAGCAGTATCTCGGTGGTAAACGCACCTTCTTCGCTATTGCGGCTTAAGTAACCGTGATACCTCTCCACAATGCTGTCTATTCTGACAAGGCCGAAGCCGTGCTCTGAACCTTTTGTGGTGCGGAAGATGCCGCCTGTTTTTTTCAGTTTTCCGGATGCCGTCATATTAGTAAAGGACATATACAGCCGCGTCCCCTTCATGTCCATATAGACGCGTATCATGCGCTTTTCCTCCGGCAGCGCCATGCTTGCCTCGATTGCATTGTCAAATAAATTACCGATAATAATGCACAAGTCGATTTCCGCGGTTTTTAACGCCACCGGCACATGCGCCTCCGCAATTACCGGAATCTTTCTTGCGCGGGCCAGTGAAATTTTGCTGTTTAAGATAGCGTCCGTCATGCGGTTTCCCGTCCGGATAACCGTATCCACCGTGGACAAGTCTTCGTCCAGTTCATTCAGATAGCCTTTGATTGCTTCCAAATCCCCTGCCGCCGCATAACTTTTCATCACCTGTATGTGGTTCCGGTAGTCATGCCGCCAGCCACGCACCTGCCGGTACATATTTTCCACTTCTTCATAGTGTGTCTGAATCAATTCATTCTGATACGCCGAAAGCTGCTTGTTCACATAACGGGAAAGAAATGACATCTTGATACTCCTCTGTCTAAAAATACCGAATCATTGCCTGATTGACTTTATCATACATTCCTTTGGAAAGCGGAATTTCGGCTCCATCATGGAGTATGACCTCCTTCTTGGTCACGCGCCTGATAAACCGCAGATTTACGATGTAAGACCTGCCTGTGCGGCAAAAGCTGTCATCCAGATTTTCCTCCAGCTCATGCAGGGGCTGCTTGACCTCATAATCCTCGCGTCCGTGAATCGTCACATAATTCCGCAGCACTTCCAGATACCGTATTTCGTGCAGGGGAATCCGCACAGTCTCGCCCCGCAGAGTCAAAACCAGCGACTTGCTCAAAGAGGCAAGCCTTTTTGCAGCACGGTCCAGCACGGAAAACAGCTTTTCCTCCGTCACCGGCTTTAAGAGGTAGTGAAGCGCCTCCACTTCATATCCATCCTGAATATACTCCATGTAGCCGGTCACGAATACAATCTGCATCTCCTTGTTTTCACGGCGCACCTGTCCCGCAAGCTCCACCCCGTTCATTTTTTTCATCTCAATGTCGAGCAGCAGTATCTGCGTTTCCTTGTCCGCCTCTTTGAACAAAAATTCCTCTGCGCTCTCGAACTGCTCTATCTGCGCCGGCTGCTGCCGGTCTGCCGCCCAGCTTCCGACCATATCCGCCAGCATGGCGCGCCATGCCGCATCGTCGTCGCATATGCTGATGTGATATCTCATAGTACTTCCACCGCCTGAAATGCCTCGTCCAAATCCTCAATAATATCGTCAATATTTTCCAGTCCGATTGACAGACGGATTGTGTTAGGTCTGATGCCCTGGTCAGCAAGCTCCTCCTCATTCAACTGGGAATGGGTGGTAGAAGCCGGATGAATCACCAGAGACTTTGCATCCGCCACATTGGCAAGCAGACTGAACAACTCCAGATTGTCGATGAATTTTTTCGCTTTCTCCGCATCTCCCTTAATTTCAAATGTAAAGATAGAACCGCCGCCATTGGGGAAATATTTTTTATAAAGCACCTGCTGTTCTGCATCCGAAGATACCGAAGGATGATGCACCTTCTCTACCTGAGGATGTTTCTCGAGGTATTCCACTACCTTTAAAGCATTCTGCACATGCCTCTCCACCCGCAGCGACAGGGTTTCCAGCCCCTGTAAAAAGAAGAACGCATGGAACGGAGAAAGAGTCGCTCCCGTATCGCGGAGCAGAATGGCGCGAATCTTTGTCACAAATGCTGCCGCGCCTGCCGCCTTGGTAAAGCTTACGCCATGATAGCTGTCATTCGGCTCTGTAAGGGAAGGAAACTTGCCGCTTGCCTCCCAGTCAAATTTGCCGCTGTCAACAATAACGCCGCCTATCGTCGTCCCATGTCCGCCAATAAACTTCGTCGCAGAGTGCACCACAATATCCGCACCGTACTCAATGGGACGCACCAGATAAGGCGTCGCAAAAGTATTGTCCACCACAAGGGGGATTTTGTGTGCATGGGCTATCGCTGCCATCCTCTCAATGTCTACCACATCGGAGTTGGGATTCCCCAGCGTTTCAATATGAATCGCCCGTGTATTTTCCTGAATTGCGCTTTCCACCTCATCATAATTGAAAGGGTCTACAAAAGTCGCCGTAATGCCATATTCCGGCAGCGTGTGCGCCAGCAGATTGTAGGTTCCGCCGTAAATATTCTTTGCCGCCACAATATGCTCTCCCGCATGCGCGAGATTCTGAAACGTATAAGTAATCGCCGCCGCACCGGAAGCCACCGCCAGTGCTGCCACACCGCCCTCCAGAGCTGCAATCCTTTTCTCAAAAACATCCTCTGTCGGGTTTGTCAGCCTGCCGTATATATTGCCCGCATCACTCAAATCAAACCTTGCCGCCGCGTGCTCACAGTTTCGAAAAACATAAGAAGAAGTCTGGTAAATCGGCACTGCCCTCGCGTCCGTCACCGGATCCGGCTGCTCCTGTCCCACATGAAGCTGCAAAGTTTCAAATTTTATATTTCTTTCCGCTAACGTTTTTTTACTCATCATTATCCTCTTTTCCGCACTGACTGTCAAAGTGTCCAAAAAAGCATTTTCCCGACCATCAGACAGCGCATATTTTTCTCTCATTGTTTTTATTATATCTTAAACACAGGCGTTTGTGATTGTCATCAGACAATTCCCGTCACTTGCCGAAACATCTGCAATTCCTTTATGACGACTCCAGCAGTTTTTCTAAAACCGCCGTCCCGTTTTTGCAAGGACCGCTGACTTCCTCCAACATATCATGGTAAAATGCCTGCGCCGACTTCTCGCGCATGACAGCAATGTCATGACCGCGCTCTGTGTAAAACTTATCGTACAGATTCTTCAGCTTATAATGATACTCCTGAAAGAACGAGGGCGGCTCCTCGCCGCTTCCATCCGCCACCGTGCCGTCGGGACACATGGTATACAGCGGCTCTCCCACCTGCGCTTTGTACATAATCGTGCGCGCGATTCCAACCGTACCAGTCACGTCAAGCTTGTCCGCATCGAAAAGAATCTTTGCCTCTATGCTTTTTGGCGGCGCATCCGAGCGGTATCTGTGCGTCAGGATGCAGTCCCGCACATGGACAGCCTTCTCCTCGTCAAAGCCAATTGACAAAAGGTAGGCATACGCCTTTTCACTCCCTACCCTCGCATGGCATAGCGCAGGATTTTCAAACTGTTCCTTCCGCCCGATATCGTGCAGCAGACATACTGCAATCAATACATCCAAATCCACGCCGCTCTCATGCTGCGCAATGTCCAATGCCTGATAGAGCACCCTATACACGTGATCCTTGCCGTGAGCGCTGTCATCCATGCAGAGCAGCATGTGATTTTCCAGTTGTTTGTAGAGTGTTTTGTCCATGGTTGCCTCCCTTTGCAAAAACTAGAAATATTATAGTTTAATTCCGTACATAAGACAAGAAAAAAGAATACGCAAAAAATTAAATACCGTTTAATCTTCACCAAAAAAGCTGGCACACATTTAAATGCACCAGCCTCTTTCCTATCCACTTTTCCATTCTATTTCTCAGTAAACCTTGCTACTCCTGAACAGAACTCGTATATTCATAGTCATTTATTCGTTCCGTTACCTTGTTCTTCTTCAATGTTTCAAGGTCCGCATAGCCAACATAAGTATAACCACCGACGTTAAAAGTCTCCGTCGCAAACCACCCTGTGTCAGGCGCTTTGTAAGCATTGATATCCACAGAACAGGTTCCATCCGGCTGAATCTCTATATCTGCGTAATTGATATAGTAATAAAACTCTACCGTCTCCTCCGGATCCGGATTGGTTGCTGTAATCTTGTATATCAGATATAGATAATTTTCAGTCCAATACATTTTATCGCGGGCCCATCCTCCCGCTTCAATCGGCTTTGAGCTGAGAAAATAATTTCCGATATAGGTAACGCTTATCAGATTCTCCGGCTTGCTCCAGTTACTTGCCACATATGCCCGAAATACCTCTTCACCCTTAGCAGACATTGCATCCATGATATCTGCAGGTATCTCTGCAACGTCTGTCGCATAGCGGGGCAGGCCTTCGACCGTATACGTTCTCTCTGTTTCGCTGATTACTACACCATAATTCTCTACAAAAGTGTCAACCGAGCCGGAAATGGACGCTGTAATAGTAATGGTGTCACCATTACATAAATGATCCTCCTTATCCGCAGTAAATCTTATATACTGCATCTCCTGCTGATCATAATTTGGCGTAATGGTTGCACTGATGTATGGCTCTGTGTTGGAAAAGCTTACTTCCACATAGTCAAAGGGATTAAACTTCCCCGCCTCTTTCAGACCTGATACGGTATATGTAATGTCTGAGTAACTCAGTTTGCAGTTGAAGTATTCACTCGCCATTTCATCTTCACAAGCCCACTTAAGCGTAATCGTATCACCATTGCTCAAGTTTTTCGCCTGATCCAGACTTTGAGACACACACATATCCAACAATAATTCCTCTGAAGATTCACCCGACAAAAGCACAAGCATCTTCATCTCATTGCTATCCTTGGTGCTCAGTTTAATCTTTCCCGAATAATCCTTCTCAAACGCTTCGTAGTCAAATGTGACAGAGGCAGTTCCAAGTGAATCGTAGCCCTCACACTCAATCGTAATATACTTGTTCAGATTTACCGTGGTCTTGCCACATCCGGTCAATGCAAACATTGCCACAGCAATCATACCCAATAATAAAAGACCTTTGATTTTTTTCATGACATTTCTCCTCATTATTTTCAAAAATATGCCTTAAGTTTATCACTTTTGCATTACGGAAGCAATATAAAATGATACTTAAATTTCCGAAAAATGTCGAATGGAAGAAAGTGTCAGTATTTGAATTTTTACTGATTCTGCATACTTGTTTCTTTACTAACATTTATTTTTTTCTTGATGTGACTATATACTTTCAGATAAGTATGCGTTATATCAAATTCAAAATCCAATATCCATCCCCGATTTCTAAAACTTTCCAACAGTTTAAAATGAGCACCACTATTCACTACATTTACTTCTTCCGCTTTTCCGTCTAACAGTTCATAAAGCTGATTTAATTGAATCTTTTTCAAAGCGCTCTTGACGCTTCTTAACGATAACCCTTTTTCACATTGTGCTGCCAGCAACAGTATTTTATTTACTGCAGATACTTGCGTCGATTCTAAGAGCCTGTTGCATAACGGAGCAGCAATTTTATCGTTCAATGCTAATACGCCGGCAATATTTTCAGAGGCTCTTTGACAAATTTCATCTTTGACTCCTGAGTCCATAGTTTGATATTTTTCAATTAAATATGGTAAGTCGTTTTTGTCAAAATTATTTTGCATAATATATTTC
>CAMWLB010000056.1 GCA_947174985.1 uncultured Lachnospiraceae bacterium
GCATCCACGCATGGCGGTATTTGCTGCTTAAGTTGTTGAAGATACCTGTGTTTTCCTGCTCGCGCACAAAGGACTGGGTGACACGGATGCCGTTTATACTTTCCGCGATATAGGCATTCAGGTTGGACTGTTTGTTGCTCTGTATCTGCCATGCGCGGCGCTGCCTTCTCTTGATAAACACAATAACGGCGGCAAGCAGGGGCAGACCGCAGAGACAAATGAGAGTAAGCCTTGCATCCTCGATAAACATGAAAATCAGGATGAAAATCAAATTGCACAAATCCGTAAAGGTGTTGACAATACCGTTGCTCAGCAAATCGCTCAGGCTGTTCACGTAGTTTACCACGCGTACCTGTATCTTGCCGTGAGGACGGTCGTCATAGTAGGAGAAAGGCAGTTTCTGCAGGTGGCAGAAAATATCGCAGCGCAAATCGTGGACGATATTCTGTCCGATAGTGCTCATATGTTTAATCTTAATGCGCAGGGAAAGCGCGGAATACAGGGCAATCAAAAGGGTCAGTCCGCCATATAAAAACACGGAGTTCATATCCTTATGGGGGATGGAGAAATCCATGATGCGCTGAAAGAAAATCGGTATCAGCATGGTAAGCGCCGAGGCGGAGAGCATCAGGGCAATTACGAATGCCATCTGTTTTTTGTAGGGTTTTATGTATCCGGCAAGGCGCTTTAACTGGCTGATGTCAAAGCTGTCCTCCAGCACTTCATCCACATCATATCTGTTACGTGCCATTTGTTTTACCTCTCCTTCTTTTTAAATAAGCGCTTCAGCGGGAATCTCCCCGTACTGGCTGTGGAAAGCCGCGGCATAGTAGCCGCCCGCCGCAAGCAGGGTTTCGTGGGTTCCCTGTTCAATGATCCGTCCCTTATCCATAACAAGAATCAAATCGGCATCTTTTATGGAAGAGATGCGGTAGGCAATGACAAAAACGGTGCAATCGGCCTGTATGGTTTTTAGCTGCTTTTGAATATAACTTTCTGTCTCCATATCAACGGCTGATGTGGTATCGTCCAGAATCAGGATGGATGGCTTTTTTAATAGGGCGCGTGCCAGGGAAATGCGCTGCTTTTGTCCGCCGGAGAGACCGACGCCCCTCTCGCCCACAATGGTGTCATAGCCATCGGGCA
This sequence comes from uncultured Lachnospiraceae bacterium, assembly GCA_947174985.1. Classification (GTDB taxonomy): domain Bacteria; phylum Bacillota; class Clostridia; order Lachnospirales; family Lachnospiraceae; genus Acetatifactor. The sequence goes on from CAMWLB010000056.1 coordinate 1,147, forward strand.
GGGACTGGATAAAGTGATTGGCATCTGCCATGATGGCGGCCTTTTTTACCTCATCAAAGGAGCAGTCAGGACGTCCGTAGGCGATGTTTCCTTCGATGGTGTCAGAAAATAGGAATACGTCCTGCATTGCCATGCCGATATTGTCCCGCAGATTGTAAAGGTCCATATCGCGGACATCGGTGCCATCCACCAGCACCTGCCCGGAGGTGGTGTCGTAAAACCGGCAGAGCAGATTCATAATGGTGGACTTTCCGGAACCGGTGGAACCGATGATGCCCACCGTCTGGCCGGAAGATACTTTGAAATTGATATCCATCACAATATCTTCGTCGTCAGCGCGGTAGGAGACATTTTTAAACTCAATTTCTCCATCCAGTTTTTTGACTATGCCGCATTTTGGTGTCCGCACATGCGGTTCTTCCGTGTAGGTGGCATAAATTTTTTCTACAGAGGTGACAAAATTGCCAATATCGTTGACCAGCCAGCCCGCCATGCGTAAGGGATTGTTTAACATCCAGAGGTAGCCGTTTACAGTGACTAGCTCACCGAGGGAAAGTTCTTCGGCAATTGCCATATAACCGCCGTAAAGCATCAGGATAATGTTCAAAGCATAGGCGAGTATTTCAAACAGCGGGACATATTTCATCCAGACGCGTGAGGCTGCTATCTGGGAAGCGCGAAAAGCATCGTTTTCTTTGTTAAATTTACTGATTTCATAATCTTCCTTGGAGAAAGCGCGTACCACCCGGTTGCCGCTGACGTTTTCCTGTACAAATGTATTTAAGGAAGAGAAGCAGTTCCGGTTCCTCTGAAAGGCAGGTTTTACTTCCTTTGACTGAAAAAAGGTGGCAAGGGCGGTGAAAGGCAGTACTATCAACATGCACAACGCCAGTTTCACGTTTACGGTAAATATCATGGTGAGGGCGAAAATAAACATCAGCACATTTTCAAAAACCTGATAGATGACATAAGCGACAAAGTGCCGGATGGCATCCATATCTCCCGTCTGGCGGCTCATCAAATCGCCGGTCCGTTTTTTGTTGTAAAATTGAAAATCCTCCTGTAAAAGCTTGCGGTAGACCTTATCCCTCATGTCATAGAGAACCCCCTGCGAGGCGGTCTCAAAGATTAACTGATAAAGAAAGCGCATACCGCCCTTGATGATGACAACGCCAAGCATGCAGCCGATGAGCGGCAGCAGCAGTTCATGGCGGTTTTCTTTGATTACCTCATCCACAATCAGTCCTGAAATGTAAGGATTTACAATATTTAAGACCGTAATCAGTACGGTGAGAAAAAGTCCGAATACAATCATGTTCCGGTATTTTTTTAAAAAGGACAGAAACCATTGGATTGCTAACATAAGCGCCTCCCTGAAACCATTCTTGTAATTTTCTATACTAGCATTTGCGAATGAAAAGAAAATGTAGTATCTTGTGGCATACATGTATCTTTTTGCACAGCTATGGAAAAAGGATGAAATCTGTGATATGCTTATGAAAAGCGGAAGGAGGGTGGCAGAATGGGGCGGTATATACAGGATGTGGTTTTATATAAACCAACGGATTTCGTGGTTTTTATGATGAATGATTTTCTCTCGAAAAACAGTTTTCGCCTGTCTACTTGGAAAAAGGAACCCGTATATCGGGCAGGTGACGCTGTGATAGAGGGGTATCAATATTTAAAGTGGTACTATGACGGCTGCACGCTTCACGTGGAGGCATGGATATCGGGAGGCGGTATCATAGGGGCGGCAAGACGCTCCTTGGAAATAGAAACGGGACTTGAGTACGGTGCGCGCAAGGAGCCCTTTCTGCTTGAGTTAGAGCAGCTCTTTGATCTTATGCGGCAGGAACTGGTACCGCCTGCGGGGATTGCACAGCCGGTTCCGGTTTTGACGGTGGATAACAGCAAATATGCAAAGTCTGCGTTTATAATGGGACTGTGCAGCGTCATCTTTGGCCTTCCACTTCCGTTTTTTGGGGTGCCCTTAAGCTTTACGGGAGCAGGACGGGCGCGGAGAGCGAAAAATTCGGACAAGGCGGGGATGGCGGCAGCGGGCAGAGTGCTTTGCTTTATCGGTATGCTGCTTTCTGTGATTGGACTGATGGGGTATCTGGTGATTGCTTCACGGTATGCAGGGTATTAAATACTTTTGTATAGGGGCGAAGGCGCCGTCTGTGACAACGGTTTGGTGGGAATGACATAATGCAGCATGGAAATGAGGATGACTATGACGGATAACAGCAGGGACTTATTAACAGAAGAATTAAATCCTACGTTTCTTTTTACATGGAAGGACAGACGGACGGAGGATGAAAAAGCATACCATTCTCATGATTTTCTGGAAATTGCCTATATTATGTCAGGAAGCGGCAGATACCGGATAGAGGGAAAGTTTTATGACGTGGGTGAGGGGGATTTGATACTTATCAATCCCCATGTGCTGCATCAGGGACTTGTGGTAAAGCCGGAAAATGCTGCCACGGAATTTTTTGTAGGCGCTTCCGATATCAGGTTTAATGGGCTGCCGGAAAATGCGATGCCGATTCCGGAAAAGGGACCGGTGATTCATACGTCTGGGGAGTTTCGGCAGAAGATTGCCCGAATCTGCGCATCCATGGAGGCGGAAAACGCTGTCTGCTGGCAGGGCAGATATTCCATGATGAAGGCGTACCTGATGCAGATGCTTTTGCTGATTGTCAGGCAGCAGATGGAGCCGCTGGAGGTAAAAAAAGGGCAAGCCTTTGAATCATTCAGCCGGAAATATGTGGTGGAGCAGGTTATCAGCTACTTTGAAGACCATTACGCAGAAAAGATTTCACTGGATGGTATTGCGGAAAATATGTATCTGAGCCCGTTTTATATTTCAAGGATTTTCAAGAGTGAAATCGGAGATACGCCAATCCACTACCTGATTAACATAAGGCTGGATCGCGCGAAGGAGATTTTGGAGTCCGGCTTTGCAGGGAGTGTTCAGGAGGTGGCGGCGCAGGTGGGCTATGATGATGTTTACCACTTCAGCAAGCTGTTTAAAAAGCGTTATGGAATTCCGCCTTCGCAGGCAAGAAAAAAGAGGTAACTTTGACATTTTTCATATTTGCAATGACAGTGTTTTATGTTAAAATCTGATTAAAGATTATAGAAATGCGCGTTTGAAAACGGCATAGGAAAGGCGGTTATCTAATTATGAGGTATTTTTTCAATGGAAAAATTGAAAAAAAGGAAAAAGGTTACATGATTCAGATTCCTTTCAATGTATGGGAGGTGTGCAAGCAGAGAGAAGTCATTCAGGCGGATATGGTGCTTGACAACAAGATTATCGACTGCGAGCTGATTCCGCAGGAGAAAGGCAACTACGAGATTCATGTGGAGGATGAAGACGCTATCCAGGCAGACTTGTCAAAGGTTCACAAGATTCTGCTCCATGTAACGGGCAGTCTGATTAAGATGGACCAGAACAGCCCTTACAGCTTTGAAAACCCGATTCGGAAAATCGACGGCATCGATATCATCATCCAGCAGGCGGACGGTCTCTGTGGACAGACCTGTGTGGCTATGCTGGCTGGCGTGACCATTGCGGACGTGATTCGGGTGATGGACTGCAGGGAATGGCAGGGTACCATGGGACGTGTGATTTCTGCGCTGAACTATTACGGCATAGACCATACGGATATTATCACCTATACGGAGGGCGCGGACTGCGTGCTGCCTAAGTGCTGTATCATGATGGAGAGAATGGGCCGCTTCTGTCATTATCTGGTGGGTTACAACGGCAAGTTCTATGACCCGAACCTCGGCGTTATGGAAGAATATGACATGAGCAAGCTTTTGGGCTATCTGGAAATTAAATGCTAAATTTTATTTTCGATTGATTGCGAGAGGAGAAAGTGACAGTGGATAACAATAACATGAATAACGCGCAGGGTGGAAACACAGGATACACCCAGAATGGTTATGACGCCAACACAAACTACACGCAGACCGGCTATGATGCAAATACGGGTTATAACCAGGCGGGCTATGACCCTAATGCAAATTACAATCAGACCGGCTACAATACCGGTACAGGTTATGATGCCAACGCCGGCTACAATACAACTTATAACACGACCTACAACACAACTTACAATACGGGTTACACTACATACCAGCAGCAGAATGGAAACCAGCCGGTTATCAAAGAGGTAAGCAAGGTAAAGGGGCTTATCGGTGCGATTGGCGGTGCGCTGCTTGGTGGAGCTATCTGGATTGGAATCGGCTGCCTTGGCTTTGTTTCCGGCTGGATTGCCATTTTGATTTTCCTGCTGGCACAGGGCGGTTACAAATTGATGAACAAAGGAGAGATAGACAGGTTCGGCAGTATTATCAGCGTGATTCTCGGGCTTGTAATCATTTTGCCGGCGACATGGTGTATCAGCGGATTTCAGGTATTCAGTGCACTGAATAAAAATGCGCCTGGACATTTTTCCTATTTTGAGGTGCTGGGCGATTTGCGTCTCTATATGGACAGGTATGATTTGTGGAACACCTTCTATTCTAACCTTGCCATGGGCTATCTGTTTACCGGAATTGCTGCCATTTATGTGGGAGTTGGCGCAATGAGCAGCAGGGCAAGCGAGAAGCGTGCGGCAAAGAGAGCGGCGAAAAAGGCAGCCAAAGATGCCCAAAATGGAAAATGGCAATAAACAGAATATAAAATAAGTATTAAATTAACGCTGGCAGGGAAAAGTAAGAAAACAAGAGAAAACAAGAGATAAAGAGAGAAAGCAGGAGATAACAGGAAATATTTTCCTGTGAATACAGTTGCAAAGCCCTGCATATAAACTTAATATAAGTTCCAGAGATTAGCACTCGATTTCATTGAGTGCTAATAATTTGAAAATGACTAGGATTAAGGAGGCAATCATTATGAAGTTAGTACCGTTAGGTGACAGAGTTGTATTAAAACAGTTGGTCGCAGAAGAAACCACCAAGTCAGGTATCGTTCTTCCGGGGCAGAATAAAGAAAAACCCCAGCAGGCAGAGGTCGTTGCAGTAGGCCCGGGCGGTATGGTTGACGGCAAAGAAATCAAGATGGAAGTGAAAGAGGGAGATCAGGTTATTTACTCCAAGTATGCCGGAACAGACGTTAAGATTGAAGAAGAGGAATACATTATCGTAAAGCAGAGCGATATTCTGGCAGTTATCCAGTAGACTTAAGTGTAAAGAGAAAAAATAAGAAATTTGGAGGCGTATCATTATGGCAAAGGAAATTAAATATGGGGCAGAAGCCCGTGCAGCATTAGGAAGAGGCGTTGACCAGCTTGCAAACACTGTGAGAGTAACGTTGGGACCCAAAGGAAGAAATGTAGTTCTGGATAAATCCTTCGGCGCACCCCTGATTGCAAACGATGGCGTTACCATCGCAAAGGAAATTGAGTTAGAAGATGCGTTTGAAAACATGGGCGCACAGCTTGTCAAAGAAGTGGCAACCAAGACCAACGATGTAGCCGGAGACGGTACAACTACTGCTACCGTGCTGGCACAGGCGATGATTAACGCAGGTATGAAGAATCTGGAGGCAGGCGCCAATCCGATTATCCTGAGAAAGGGTATGAAGAAAGCAACCGACTGCGCAGTGGAAGCTATCGCAAAGATGAGCTCAAAGGTAAACGGCAAGGAGCATATCGCACGTGTTGCAGCTATCTCCGCAGGCGATGATGAAGTAGGACAGCTCGTGGCGGACGCTATGGAAAAGGTATCAAACGACGGCGTTATCACCATTGAAGAGAGCAAGACCATGCAGACCGAGCTTGATTTAGTAGAAGGTATGCAGTTTGACAGAGGTTATATCTCTGCATATATGGCAACGGATATGGATAAGATGGAAGCAGTTCTTGACAATCCCTACATCCTGATTACGGACAAGAAGATTTCCAACATTCAGGAGATTCTGCCGCTGTTAGAGCAGATTGTACAGTCCGGTGCAAAGCTTCTGATTATTGCTGAGGATGTAGAGGGCGAAGCACTTACCACCCTGATTGTCAACAAGCTGCGCGGCACCTTTAACGTAGTGGCAGTGAAAGCTCCCGGCTACGGCGACAGAAGAAAGGCTATGCTGGAAGATATCGCAATCCTGACAGGCGGACAGGTAATCAGCTCTGAACTGGGACTGGAGCTGAAGGATACTACCATGGCGCAGTTGGGACATGCAAAATCTGTAAAAGTACAGAAGGAAAATACCGTTATTGTGGACGGTGAAGGCGACAAGGAAGCCATTCAGGCACGTATCGCACAGATTAAGAACCAGGTAGAAGAAACCACTTCTGATTTTGATAAAGAAAAGTTGCAGGAGCGTCTTGCAAAGCTTGCCGGCGGTGTAGCAGTTATCCGTGTGGGTGCTGCAACCGAGACAGAGATGAAGGAAGCAAAGCTTCGTTTGGAGGATGCACTGGCAGCAACCAGAGCGGCTGTAGAAGAAGGTATTATCTGCGGCGGCGGTTCCGCCTATATTCACGCTTCCAAAGAAGTGGAGAAGCTGCGTGAAACCATGGAAGGTGATGAGAAGACCGGTGCAGGCATTGTGCTGAAGGCATTGGAGGCTCCTCTGTTCTACATCGCAGCAAACGCAGGTCTTGAAGGCAGCGTGATTGTGAACAAGGTAAAAGAGATGGAAAGCGGTATGGGCTTCGACGCACTGAAGGAAGCGTATGTGGACATGGTAAAGGAAGGCATCTTAGACCCTGCAAAGGTGACAAGAAGCGCCCTTCAGAATGCAACCAGCGTTGCTTCCACGCTTCTGACAACAGAGTCCGTTGTGGCAAACATCAAGGAAGAAACACCCGCAATGCCCGCAGGAGGCGGCATGGGCGGTATGATGTAAGACCTTCGTAGCATTGTCGAATATCCGTGCAAACACGGCTGCCGGCTCATTGCCTGCGAGAATAAATAACTACATGTTAGGGGAACGTAGCTTATAAAAAGGCGGTATACTTACCGCAAAGAGAATGGATTGAGGCTGCACTTCGGCGCAGCCTCATTTTATGATAATAGGTGTTTCGCATAACAGGTTTTTTATTGTTAGTCAAGTAATGAGAATATAATCAGGGCAGGAATAGGATATGAAGAAGACATTAGGACAAATGCTTAGCGAAGCGATAGTAACCGGCAATGTGAGCCAGACGGATTTATGCAGGGGATTGTGCTCCACCTCTGCTCTTTCTCGATATTTAAATGGTGAGCGAAGAATCGACCGCCTTCTGCTGACGGCACTTATGCAGCGGCTTGGGCTGTCGCCTGACAAATTTGCCACCGTGCTGACAGAAGAAGAGTACTATTATTTTGACTGGAAGCAAAGACTTGCCTCTGCGCAGATAGAGCAGGATTGGGAAAAGGTAAGCCTTCTGCTGGAGGAGAACGAAGCGAAGGACAGAAGCTGTAATCAGGTGCTGCAGGAGCAGTTCTATCTGCTGATGCAGGGCGTCGTGCAGGAAAGGCTTTTGCGGGACAGGGAAAAAAGTCTCGCATTGATAAAACAGGCGGTACAACAGACCGTGTCAGCGTTTCCGGATAAGCTGGATTCAAATCTGCTTTTGAGTGTGCAGGAAATCAGCGCCATGCTTATCTGGCAGGGAGAGCAGGCTGACGAGGAGATGTCTGTCAGGGTGCTTCAGTTTTTGGAGGCATACACTTTAACGCATTATCGCGAAGAGCAGGAAGTTGTGAAACTGTATCCCAAGGTTGCCGCACGATATCTTCCGATTTTGCTGAATCAGGAAAAATATTACGAGTGCCTTACCATAGGAGAGAAAGCGCTTGATATGATGATATCGACCGGTTATGCATCCAGCATGGAAACGGTGCTGGAGAATTATGTGAAAGCGGCGGAGGCAAGCGGTCTTGCCGAGTCTGTACATAAGAAGCGGGTGCAGCTTGAGGCATGGAAGGAACTGATGCGGGAGTTGGGACACACGGAGAGAGGACTGGACGATGAACTGTATATGATGGACGTATGGCAGGAGGTGGAACTGTTAGACGAGAGGCTCAGTCGTGCCAGACAGCAGCATGGTTATTCACAGGAAGCTTTGAGTGAGGATATCTGCACACCGGAAACCTTGTCGCGAATAGAAACAGGCAAACGTGCACCGAATCAAAGAACTTATAAGGCATTGGCGAAAAAGTTGTCCTTGCAGGAAGAGTATTATTATAGTGAGATTGAAACGGATGATTTTTCCGTACTGGATAAAAAAGCTCAGGTTGATAAGTTGATTATGAACTGGGAATTTGAGAAAGCGGAAATAGTAGTAAATGAGCTGAAAGAAACAATAGATTTGTCCGTTGGATGCAATAGACAGTATGTGGAAGAGATGCTGTCTGTTATAGGATTTGAACTTGGCAGGATAGATAAGGAAGAGATGTTTTCCCTGCTAAAGAATATACTGGCAATTACAATAGAAAGTATGCCGGAAGAAATCGATGTTCAAAAGTGGCCGGCGACCTTTTGGAAGCGTCCCTTTACAGCCGTCGAAGTATCGGTAATGATACAAATGGCGGATGTGTTAACGAATATGAAATTGATAGAACAGGCAGCGTTTCTTATGGAAAAAGTGATGGCATGTTATCTCCGAAGCCGTGTCAAACCAGAATTTCACTTTAGAGCAATAATTTTAATTGTGGCAAGGCTGTCAAGTTACTATGGAGTTTTGGCGAAGTATGAAAAAGCATTGCAGTATGCAGAAGAGGGGATTCGTTTATGTTTAGTTAGCGGAACAAGAAAACTGTTACCATTTTTCGTGAATAATAGAGGGGCTGTTGCCGAGTGCCTTGGCAATAAAAAAGCCGGTTTATATTACTATAAACAGGCCTTTTACAGCGCAGAGCTATTGGAGAAGAAATCGGATGATTTTAAGTCTTATTATGAAAAGCTGGCGGGCAGAAAGAGAAAATGGTATTAGAGATGTTTTTTCTCAGGAGATAATGGAAAATCACAAAATAGAAAATTTTCAGAGTTGTAACTTGGTAAAAAATTGCTGGAATGGGATTCCTTGAAAGAAATATTACCTGAAATAGCTGCGATTGTCGAAGCAACAAGCATTGCTGCAACAAAAAATTGAATTTTTTTAAACATAATCATTTTCCTCCTTGGTAATAAGCATTGTTATCACAAGGCTAAGATATAGGAGCCTGAAATGAAAAACCATGACGTTTCCGGTAAAATAATTTCCCCGAAAACGTCATGTTCATTAGGAAAACAGTGTCATAAAATATCCCTGTAATGAGTTAGCGATTTTGCAGGGAGGATACAAATGAAAAAGTCATATTATAATTTTTTGTTTCAGCCAAAGGATGGAAAAAATATCGTATATAATTCGCGGACAGGGGCAATGGCGGAATTGGATGAAGCTCATATGGAACAGTTGCGGGACTGGACGGAACAGGAGATAATGGAAAAGAATCCGGCATTTGCAGAGGCTTTGCTGCAAAACGGATTTGCCGTTGCAGACGGCGTGTCAGAGCAGGATATGATTCAGTACGACTCCTTCCATGCCAGATTTGGCAGCCGTTCTCTGGGACTGACGATTACACCGACGCAGGACTGCAATTTCAGATGTCAGTACTGCTACGAGAAGGATGTAATAAAACCGGCTTACATGAATGAGGAGACACAGGAGGCATTGATTGCCTATGTAAAGGAAAATCTTGTGCCAGAAGGAATCATGACGGTCTGCTGGTATGGCGGAGAGCCTCTAATGGCGCTGCCGGTCATCAGCAGCCTGACACAGAAGATGCTGGCTGTCTGCGAGGAAAAGCATGTAGAATACAAAGCGGATATCGTTACAAATGGGTATTTGTTGACGCAGGAGACGGTTCAGGAACTGTTAAGATGTAAGATTCGTCAGATTCAGGTTACTTTGGATGGAAGCCGTGAGACACACAATCAGCGCAGACCATTGGCGGGCGGGCATCCAACCTATGATGTCATCTGGAATAATCTTTTGGCTTTGAAGGCCTATGAAAAGGAAATTCTGGTTGATTTACGCGTCAATGTGGATAAAAGTAACTATCAGGCACTTACCGATGTGTCGGAAGAAATACGCAGAAACGGCATGGAGCATTTTGTCAGGGTATACCCGGGAAAGGTGGTAAGCGACGGAGGCTGCTACCAACAGGACGTATGCTTTGAAAACAGGGAATTTGCCTTGCTGGAGGAGTCGTTTTTTAAAGATAACAGGAAGCACCTACCTGCCAGATATCCCAAACCTCGGCATAATGTATGCGGCGCGGATGCTGAGGGTTCCATGGTAATCGATGCAGAAGGGTTTATGTACAAATGCTGGATGGATGTCGGAAACAGAACGCTTTCTGTCGGCAATATTAAAAGCGGTACATGGGGAAATGAAGCATTGCTATATCAGTATATGTTGTATGAGCCAGTGAAGGACGAAGCGTGCAGCCAGTGCAAGTATCTGCCGGTATGCCTGGGCGGATGTCCACATGAGCGCTTGCATGGCAAAAAGGGATGTACCACCCTGAAAGAAACGGTTCAAGACTATATGGAATATCTTCCTGAAGTTATGGAACAAAACTGCAGTTAATTTGCTAAAAACGCTGTATGGAGAGGTTCTGTTGTTTGATGTACGAAAGGAGAGATTTCATATGAAGATGATAGTAGAAGCGGAAAAAAGAGAATTAAGAAAGCCTTTGTGTGGTTGTTGGCATAAATCAGAGTCTTGTTTTTGCAATGGTAAATATGAAAGAACATAAGTAAGTTGTAAGAAACTATTCCTTTCTGTACAGCGTTTTTATATATAAATTGCATTCACCTTTAAAAGTTTTAACGAACCAATACAAGGAGACCTATCATGAAAAAGCAATCCGAAAAGAAATTTATCAGAGAAAGACGCCGCCGGTTTATTGGGCAGTTTTACCGGAACAACAAGGCAGCATTTATAGGAACTATGCTGCTGCAGGCATCAATAGAAAACATATATTTGATTGCGGCAGTGGTGTTCCAAATGTTTGTGGATTACATTTCCGGCGACAGCAGTAAGACGCTTCTTCAGATATGTCTGTATGCTGTAGGATTTTTGGCTGTCTATGCGGTGATACATCTGCTAAACAGGAGCATTTATCCGCGGTTTATGAATCGTGCTATATGCCAGTATAAGGAATACGCATTTTCGGAACTGACGAAGAAGAGCATCAGTTCCTTTTCTCATGAGGATACGGGGCGTTATCTTTCCATGTTGTCACAAGATGTTGTGGAAATTGAGGGATACTATCTGGTTTCGCTGTTTTCTATTGTAGAGCGCATAGTTTGTCTTGTTGCAGCGCTTATCCTGATGCTATGCTACAATCCCCTTCTGACAGCCGTTTCTGTTGGGTTTGCTCTGCTGCCTCTATTGGCAGCTTTTGCTTCAGGAAACCGTCTGGCGGAAAAATCGCGGGTGGTATCAGACAGGAACGAGAAATTTGTCGGAGAAGTTAAGGACTGGCTTTCCGGTTTTACCGTTGTCAAATGCTTAAACGCGGAAGGGGAAGCCATAAAG
>CAMWLB010000057.1 GCA_947174985.1 uncultured Lachnospiraceae bacterium
ATATCAAGGTGCCCTTCCTTGACCGAGTGGCTAGAAGAGTAAACTTAAAGGAACAGGTTGCGGACTTCCCGCCTCAGCCGGTTATCACAAAGGATAACGTAACCATGAGAATTGACACGGTTGTATTTTATCAGATAACCGACCCCAGACTTTTTACTTACGGCGTGGAAAATCCCATGATGGCGATTGAAAACCTGACGGCAACCACCCTGCGTAATATCATCGGTGAGTTGGAACTGGATCAGACCCTTACCTCCCGTGAGACCATCAATACCAAGATGCGCGCTGCATTGGACATTGCAACTGACCCGTGGGGCATCAAGGTAAACCGCGTAGAGCTCAAGAATATCATTCCTCCCGCAGAGATTCAGAATGCGATGGAGAGACAGATGAAGGCAGAGCGTGAAAGACGTGAGGCTGTAACAAGGGCAGAGGGTGAAAAGAAAGCGAATATTCTGGTAGCAGAAGGTGAAAAGGAATCTGCAATCCTGCGTGCTGAGGCTGAGAAGCAGTCCGCAATCCTGCGTGCTGAAGCTGAAAAGGAAAAGATGATTCGCGAGGCAGAAGGTGAAGCTGAGGCTATCTTAAAGGTACAGCAGGCAAATGCCGACGGTATCAAGATGCTGAAGGAGGCTGGCGCCGACGAAGCGGTGCTTAAGATTAAGAGCCTGGAAGCGTTTGAAAAGGCAGCGGACGGAAAAGCAACCAAGATACTGCTTCCGGCAGATTTGCAGGGCATCGCATCTTTGGCGACTGCGTTCAGGGAAGTAAGCGATAAATAAACCCGTATTTCATTCACTCGGAGTCTGCCTGCGCGGATTCCGAGTGTTTATGTAGTTCCATATGGAAAAACCGGCGTTTGCGAATCAATTACTTAATAGTAAAAAAGGAGAGGAGAATGTTATGGACTTAAAAGGACGTGATTTCTTAAAACTGTTGGATTTTACACCGGAAGAGATTGATTATTTGTTAAAGCTGGCGGGCGAACTGAAGGAGAACAAGAAAAAGGGCAAGCCTTTAAGCCCCAGAACGCAGCCTCTGGTGAATACGCTTGCAGGAAAAAATGTGGCACTTATCTTTGAAAAAACAAGTACGCGCACACGCTGTGCTTTTGAGGTGGCAGCGCGCGATTTGGGAATAGGGACTACTTATCTTGAACCGTCCGGCTCTCAGATAGGCAAAAAGGAGAGTATAGCGGATACGGCGCGGGTGCTTTCCTGTATGTATGACGGTATCGAGTACCGCGGCTTTGAACAGGATATTGTGGAGGAACTGGCAGAATATGCAGATGTTCCGGTTTGGAACGGACTTACCAACGAATACCATCCCACCCAGATGCTGGCAGATTTGCTGACCATCAAGGAGCATTTCGGGCGTCTCAAGGGTATTAAGCTGACCTACATGGGAGATGCGCGCTACAATATGGGCAATTCCCTGATGGTGGCATGTGCAAAGATGGGTATGCATTTTACCGCATGTACGGCAAAAGCATATTACCCTGACGCAAAGCTGGTGGAGAAGTGTAAGGCGATTGCAGAGAAAACCGGTGCAAGTATCACCCTGACGAAGGATGTGGATGCGGGCACAAAGGATGTGGACGTGATTTACACGGATGTGTGGGTTTCCATGGGCGAACCGGAAGAGGTGTGGGAGAGCCGTATCAAAGATCTGAAACCTTACAGGGTGGACAGCAAGGTTATGCAAAATGCAGGAAGACATGCTCTTTTTATGCACTGTCTGCCAGCGTTCCATGATTTAAAGACGACCATTGGAAAAGAGATGGGAGAAAAGTTTGGCATCACGGAGATGGAGGTGACGGACGAAGTGTTTGAGTCCGCGCAGTCCGTTGTATTTGAAGAGGCAGAAAACCGTATGCACACCATCAAGGCAGTTATGGTGGCGACGCTGTAAGAAATCAGGGGATAAGGGGCATAGCTATGAAAACAGAAATACTCTCACTTCTCAGAAGGTCGGACGATTATATTTCGGGTGAGAAATTGTGTAAGCATTTTGGCGTGACGCGGGCGGCAGTCTGGAAAGTGATAAAGGGATTACAGCAGGAAGGCTACGGGATTGAGGCGGCCGTAAAAAGGGGCTACCGTCTGGTTTCCCTGCCGGATATTTTCAATGAAAAAGAACTGAAGAGCCGAATGAGCACCGAGTGGGCGGGCAGAAACCTGGTTTTCTACGAAAGCACGGGTTCGACCAATATACAGGCAAAGCTTCTGGCGGAGGAGGGCGCGCCTTCCGGCACGCTCGTGGTTGCGGAGCAGCAGACGCAGGGGCGCGGCAGGCGCGGCAGGACATGGGCTTCTCCGGCGGGCGCAAATCTTTATTTCACGCTGCTTTTAAGACCGGATTTTGAGCCGGACAAAGCTTCCATGCTGACACTGGTGATGGCACTTGCGGTGCAGAGCGCGGTCACGGAGGTCTGTGGTATGCAGGCCGAAATCAAGTGGCCCAATGACGTTGTGATAAACGGGAAAAAGGTGACGGGAATTCTCACGGAAATGAGCGTGCAGGGCGAGTATATCCAGCATGTTGTAATCGGTGTGGGCGTCAACGTCAAGGAGCAGGAATTTGTTCCGGAACTGGAAGGAAAGGCGGCTTCCCTGGAGCAGGAGTCGGGCAGAAAGGTTCCGCGGGCGGCGCTTTTAGAAAAAATTATGAAAAATTTTGAAGCGGATTATGCCCTTTTCGTCGAAAAACTGAACCTGTCCCTGTTGATGGAGGCGTACAACGCGGCGCTGGTCAATTGCGGCAGGGAGGTGCGCGTGCTGGATCCCGCGGGCGAATACACAGGGCTGGCACAGGGCATCAACGAAAAGGGAGAGCTTTGTGTCAAAACCGCAGATGGAAAGCTGAAAAAGGTATATGCCGGCGAAGTGTCGGTGAGGGGTGTTTACGGGTATGTGTAAAAAAGAGGAAACCGACAGGGTGGTGCTTTGCGGGGCGAGCGCCTATGAGATGAAATATTATTTTAATGAGGATTTTAACGGGCTTCCCGATTCTGTAAAGGAGGAACTGCATATTCTTTGCGTGCTGTTTACGGAGGAGGTTGGAGGCGTTTTTACAATTGCCTTTGAGGAGGACGGGAATGTGGTGCTCACAACCGATGCGGATGATGATGATATCTACTATGATGAAATCAGCAGCGGTCTGATGGTGTCGCAGGTCCGAAGCAAAAGGCAGGAACTGTTTGAAAGCTTAAGCCTGTACTACAGAGTGTTTGTGCTTCATGAACAGTGTGATATTTAGATTAAGCGGCGTGGAGACGCGCAGATGGGAGCAAATATGATTCTGGCAATAGATGTGGGAAATACAAATATTACCTGCGGTGTCTATGACGGTGAGACACTTTCGGCAACGTTCCGTATTACAACCAAATTCCCCAGAACTTCGGATGAATACGGGATTACGCTGGCGGAGATGATGCGGATGAAGGGTATCAGCACGGAACAGATAGAGGGCACGATTGTCGCAAGCGTGGTGCCCGACGTGATGCATTCGCTGACAGGCGCTATCGTGCGGTATATGGGAAGTACGCCGCTGATTGTGGGACCCGGCGTCAAGACGGGTATCCGTGTTGTGACGGAGAATCCCCGTGCAATCGGTGCAGACCGTATTGTGGATGCGGTGGCTGCCTATGAAAAATACGGCGGACCGGCGCTGGTGCTGGATTTCGGAACGGCGACCACCTATGACCTGGTGGGCAGGGACGGCAGCTTTGAGGCGAGAATTACAGCGCCCGGCATCAGAATCAGCGCGGAGGCGATGTGGGAGCGGACAGCGATGCTTTCCAAAATAGAAATCAAGAAGCCGAAGTCCATTCTGGCGCAGGAAACCCTCAGCAGTATGCAGGCAGGTCTTTTTTACGGACAGATAGGCCAGACCGAGTACATCATCAGGCGGGTGCGCGAGGAAAGCGGCTATGCGGATATGAAGGTGATTGCGACCGGCGGTCTGGGAAGGATTATCTCGGACGAGACAGACAGCATTGATATTTATGACAGTGCCCTTACTTTGGACGGCCTGCGGATTATTTATGAGAAGAACAGGAAACAGGAACATTGACGGATAAATTGAAAATCGGCAGCACAGAGCTGTCCTCTCCGGTCATACTGGCGCCTATGGCGGGTGTGACCGATTTGCCTTTCAGGCTTCTTTGCAAGGAGCAAGGCGCAGGACTTCTCTGCATGGAAATGGTGAGTGCAAAGGCGATTTATTACAATAATAAAAATACAGAAGCGCTGATGGAAATCCGCGAGGAGGAGCGTCCTGTATCTTTGCAGCTATTTGGTTCTGACGCAGATATCATGGCGGAGATGGCAAAACGTATAGAAGAGCGTCCTTTTGACATACTGGATATCAATATGGGCTGTCCGGTTCCCAAGGTGGTAAACAATGGGGAAGGCTCCGCACTGATGAAAAATCCGGCATTGGTGGAAGAGATTGTGCGTAAGGTGGCAGGCGCCATTCAAAAGCCGGTTACAGTCAAAATTAGAAAAGGCTTTGATGAGGCACACTGCAATGCGGTAGAAATTGCCAAAATTGCGGAGGAGGCGGGAGCGGCGGCGGTTGCCGTCCACGGCAGGACGAGAGAGCAGTATTATACCGGCAAGGCGGACTGGGACTGTATCCGCGCCGTAAAGGAGGCTGTGCAGATACCGGTTATCGGAAATGGAGACGTGGTAGATGCAGCTTCGGCAAAGGCACTTTTGGATACGACGGGATGCGACGGCATTATGGTAGGCAGGGGCGCACAGGGAAATCCATGGATATTTCGCGAAATTACAACATTTCTGGAAACGGGAAAGCTTCCGCCAAAGCCGACGCCTGATGAGGTGCGTCAGGTTGTGGAGCGCCATGCGGCGCTGCAGCTTGCAATTAAAGGCGAATATACGGGCGTCAGGGAAATGCGCAAGCACTTAGCGTGGTACACGGCAGGATATCCTAATTCAGCGCGATACAGACAGCAGATAAACAGTATGGAATCCATGGACGACTTGTTAAAAAGTCTTGACCGGATTTTCCAAAGAAGCACTGAATGAATCAGCACTTCCCTAGTATAAAGCAGCGGGTGGCAGCATATCTTCAAAAAGAAGGACGAACCGGAGCGATGACCGTGGAAGAGATGACTGTCGTTTATTTTGTAATGGACAAAGCCGGAGCGGGTAAAAGAAAACGTCGTGGAAGCTGGCAGTACAGGATAGAAACCAGGGAAAAATGTGGCAGAAGCGGGAGCGTCAGTCTGTGTAAGGTCTATCTACCGGCATGCAGCTACAAGAAAAAGCCGTGGAAGGAAAAGGATAGAAGCGAGTACATTCAGGGGATCGAAGTGCCTTCTGAGGGGAGAAATGTCTGCTATTTTTATGAGGAGGAAGCAAAGGCGTTTCTCGGCAGGGAGGAAGAGCCGCTGTCGCTGGAAGGACTGCTTTTTCTGATATGGTACAGGCAGATTGCGTTTGATACTCTTATTATTTTGCAGGACAGAGAGTTGGAAACGGAAGAGCTTCTGGCGAAATATGTGCGGGACACCCGTTATATTGGCGTCGTCACGGGCAGCGGAGAAGAGCTTTCGGAGGCAAAAGAGGAACTCTTGGAGGAATACGGTTTTCTGTTGGATATTTCCACAGAGCTTACCGGACTGCACATACCGGCAAAGGGAAGTGTGCTGATTGTGGCTGGAGAAGAGTTATATGGGATTACACCGCTGCAGCTTCCCAAGGGAGCCATATTTGTCAGCACGGTGGTGTCGGGAGCGGCAAAAAAGCTGTGCGCAAGGGCAAAAGAAATCCGTTATATAGATATGAAATGTCTTTTACAGGATGTCTTGTAAGACAAGACGTTTGCATCATGTCAGACAAGACATTCGAGTCTTGTCTTGACACCCTGTTTAAAATTCAGTATAATACGGGGGATAATCTAGGTATCGTGCAGTCGTTTGACCAAAGATAACCGGATATTAAAAGGAAAAATTGTGTATAAAAGGAAGGCGCATACCATGGAATCAAAGAAAAATATTTTAACCTATGAAGGCTTGAGAAAGTATGAAGATGAGCTGCATGAACTGAAGGTGGTCAAACGTCAGGAGGTTGCTCAGAAAATCAAGGAAGCCAGGGAGCAGGGCGACTTGTCTGAAAATGCAGAGTATGATGCGGCAAAGGACGAGCAGCGTGATATAGAGGCACGTATCGAAGAACTGGAGAAAATCCTGAAAAATGCGGAAGTAATCGTGGAAGACGAGGTAGATTTGGACAAAATTAACATCGGCTGCCGCGTGAAGATTCTGGACTTGGAATACAATGATGAGCTGGACTATAAGATTGTCGGCTCCACGGAGGCAAACAGCTTAAAGGGCAAGATTTCCAATGAAAGCCCTGTGGGAAAGGCGCTGATTGGCGCAAAGCTTGGCGATACCGTAGAAGTAGAAACGCAGGCAGGTGTTTTGAAGTACAAGGTACTGGAAATCCAGCGTTCTAACTAAAAAGCATTTTAAACCGTAGTGTCAGGCGTTCCATTGGGAAAGGCCGGACAGGAAAGGCGTGGTATAAAAGTGGCAGATACACAGAACAGAGAAAATCAGAATAACGGGGCGGAGGGCCGCCAGCAGGAGCAGGACATCCATCAGCTTTTAAAGGTAAGGCGGGAAAAGCTTGCGGCGCTGCAGGAGGCGGGCAAGGATCCCTTTCTTATTACAAAATATGACGTAACCCATCACAGCATGGACATTAAGAATCATTTTGAAGAGTTGGAGGGTAAAACTGTCAGCATAGCCGGACGTATTATGCAGAAGCGTGTTATGGGAAAGGCTTCTTTCTGCAATGTACAGGATTTGCAGGGCAATATCCAGTCCTATGTGGCAAGGGACAGCATAGGGGAAGAGCCTTATGCAGATTTCAAGAAGTATGATGTGGGCGATATCGTGGGCATCACGGGCGAGGTGTTTAAAACCAAAACCGGTGAGATTTCCGTTCATGCGGCAAACGTGCTGCTGATGAGCAAGAGTCTGCAGATTCTGCCGGAGAAATTCCACGGGCTGACCAACACGGACATCCGTTACAGACAGCGTTATACCGATTTGATTATGAATCCTGACGTGAAGGATACCTTTATCAAGCGCAGCAAAATCATCAGCGCGATTCGGCGTTATCTGGACGGACAGGGCTTTATGGAGGTGGAAACACCGATGCTGGTATCCAATGCGGGAGGCGCGGCGGCAAGACCCTTTGAGACGCATTACAATGCGCTGGACGAGGATGTGAAGCTTCGCATCTCACTGGAGTTGTACTTAAAGAGGCTGATTGTAGGCGGAATGGAGCGGGTTTACGAGATTGGACGTGTCTTCAGAAACGAAGGACTGGATACCCGCCACAATCCTGAATTTACGCTGATGGAGCTGTATCAGGCGTATACGGATTATCAGGGCATGATGGACTTGACCGAGAATATGTTCCGCTATGTGGCGCAGGAGGTATGCGGCACCACCACGGTTCCCTACGCAGAGGAAATGATTGATTTAGGCAAGCCTTTTGAAAGGCTTACCATGGTGGAAGCGGTCAAGAAATATGCAGGCGTCGATTTTGATGCGATTGTGGATACAGAGGCGGCAAAGAAAATTGCCGATGAGAAAGGTGTTCATTATGAGGCGCGCCACAAGAAGGGCGATATTTTGAATCTTTTCTTTGAGGAGTTCGTGGAGGAACATCTGATTCAGCCCACTTTCGTGATGGATCATCCGGTGGAGATTTCACCGCTCACTAAGCGGAAGCCGGACAAGCCGGATTATGTGGAGCGTTTCGAGCTCTTTATCTACGGCAGGGAAATGTGCAACGCCTACTCCGAGTTGAATGACCCCATCGACCAGAGGGAGCGTTTCAAGGCGCAGGAGGCAGCTCTCGCCGCAGGCGACGAGGAAGCCAACACAACCGACGAGGATTTTATGAACGCCCTCGAAATTGGTATGCCCCCCACCGGAGGCATTGGCTACGGTATCGACAGACTGGTTATGCTGCTCACCAATTCACCTGCTATCAGGGACGTGCTGTTGTTCCCGACGATGAAATCATTGGATAAATAAAGCCAATAAAATCAAATGTTTACGGTTAGAGGGAAGTAATTTCAGATTAGGCGGTATAGCCCCGATTACAAGGGCTGTACCGTCTTTTCGAGTTCCTATGCGCCTTGCCGTTTTGGTTCCGTGGCAGATAGAAAATTGATTTCCCCTACAAAGTTGAAAACAATATCTACTTTCTGCATCCGTTTCCCGTCCACCTTTTCCGGCGCATGGACTATGATTTTCTTGATAAATTCATTGACGATTGCGGGGGTAAGTTCCTTTATCCCCACATATTTGCGGATAATCGCGGCGAAGCTGTCAAAATCGCTTTTGTTCTGTTCGTAGGTATCGACTTCCTGCTGGTCTGCCTTGACCTTTTCTTCCAGTTCCCGCTGTTCCGCTTCATATTCTGCGGACAGCTTCAAAAACCTGTCATGACTAATTGCGCCGCTGATGTCGTCCTCATAAATCCGCTTGAAGATACGGTCAAGTTCCGCTATCCGCTTCCTCGCCTGTCCGACCTCACGTTTCCTGCGCTTCATTTCCTTTTCTGTTTCAGCGGAGCGTTGCTGATACATCATTTCATGGAAAGCCATGATGTCATCAAAGAAAAGGGCAGTCACGTCAAATATCCTGCTCCATACGATTTGCTTTAACACTTCTTCACGGATAAAGTGAGCCGTACAGCTTCCCGTATTGCTCTTGTACTTTGCACAGCGGTAATGGTCTTGTGAGCCGTTAAAACTCTTACAGGTAACAAAGTGTAATTTACTCCCGCAGTCTGCACAGTATACCAAGCCAGAGAACAGGGCTTGCCGTTCTGCTTTTGTGGGGCGACGTTTGTTCGCCCTAAGTTCCTGCACCCGTTCAAAAACAGCGTCCTCTACAATCGCTTCATGGGTATTATAGAAAATTGCCTGCTGTTCCTTTGTGGTTGGAATCCGCTTTTTCAGTTTGTGGGATTTGGAATAGCTTTTGAAGTTCACCGTATGCCCGCAGTAGTCCATGCGCTCCAAAATACCGACAATGGTACTATCTCTCCAGTCATAAGGGCTGTCGGGGAGTGCTTTCCCCTTTTTCTTTGCGTAATACGCTTTTGCTATCAGCACATTATCCGCTTTGAGGATTTTTGCTATCTGCGCAGGTCCTTTCCCACCAATACATAAATCAAAAATGCGTTTCACCACAGCGGCGGCTTCCTCGTCTACAATCCATTGCTTTTTGTCCGTAGGGCTTACTATGTAGCCATAGGGCGGCTTTGTCAGGTGTTCCCCCGCCTGTCCTTGCGCCCGTTTGATTGCCCGTACCTTTTTGCTTGTATCTTTGGCATAAAAATCGTTGAACAGGTTGCGGAACGGGGTAAAATCGTTGTCGCCCTTTGCGCTGTCTACTCCGTCATTGATTGCGATATATCTAACGTCGCGCTCTACGAAAAAGATTTCCGTATAGTAGCCGACTTTCAGATAATCGCGCCCCAATCTTGACATATCCTTAACAATGACTGTCGCCACGTTTCCGGCTTCAATCTCCGCAATCATGCGGTTAAATTGAGGTCTGTCGAACGTTACACCCGATACACCGTCATCAATGAAAAAAACGGGATTGGAAAAGCCGTTGTCCACCGCATATTTGGAGAGGACTGCTTTCTGGTTCACAATGCTGTTGCTGTCGCCCTCTAACGTATCTTCCTGCGAAAGACGGGCGTATAATGCTGTTATCTGTCCGGGCTTATATGTATTTGCTGTCATATGTTCATTCCTCCTGTAATGAACGCCCGACAAACAGTATGTGCAAAATATCAAAAAATACCGCAGCATTTTTTGATATTGCTATTATAGCGTATTTATCCCTGTTTGTCATTGGGCGGTTTGACGGTTTCTGCTTTTATGAGCCGTATCATCTTATCGCGGAGCCGTTCCGAGCCGCCGCAGGAGGTAGACACTTCATAGTAAGTGCCGCCGATTTTGTAGCAGATGGTTTCTTCTGTCGGATTTCTCTTTTGTGGTATAAATTCACTGTCCTTGATTTCCAGTTCCCAATCCATTCGTTTCCCTTCCTTTCCGTATTTGATAAGTGATAAGTTTCGGAGCAAGCATAGGAAAAGGGTACCCTTTTCCGTAAATCTACCCGTCCGCGCTATGGCTTGCCGGACAGATTTTGCTTGTTGGGAAGTTTCCCAAACCCTCTTGAAAATCCTCTCACTACCTACAACACCGCACAGGGCGTTTTTGACGAATATTTGAGAGAAATTTTTCAAAAAGTTTTCCTTGCTTCTTAATACGGGGAAGTTTAAGAAATGCCAATGTTTTCAAAAAAATTGTTAAAAATCTTTCCTATCAGAGTGGTCTGTTGTATACTGGTAAATACTTGTCCTTAAAACCGCAAGATATATGAAAAGCTGAATGAAATATCCTGTTATAATGCAGAGAGAAAGGAGGAAGCTGCAATGCTGGAGAATATTAAAAATGTAATGGCGGCAATCGACTATATCGAAAGCCACCTGCACGAAAAATTGGACTTGGAAACAGTTGCAGGGGCTGTACATTATTCAAAATATCATTTACACCGAATGTTCACAGGTACGGTAGGCTTGACAATCCATGATTATGTACAACGCCGCCAGTTGACCGAAGCCGCAAAACTGCTTGTACTTTCCGACAGACCGATCCTTGAAATTGCGCTTTCTGCCGGATATGAGAGCCAGCAGTCCTTTACGGATATTTTCAAAGCCATGTATAAAATATCCCCTAACAGGTACAGAGAGGAAGAGGAATTTTATCCATTGCAGCTAAGATATGTCTTGAATGAAAATCCTACAAATTTAGAAGAGAAAGAATGGCAGGATAAAATCGTCTTTGCAACACAGGAAGATATACCCAAATGGATAGAACTGGTTCACCTTGTCATTGACGGTTTCCCGCACTTGGACGAAAAACAATACCTTGCACAGTTACAGGAGTATATCAAAAATAAGCGGGCATTGATTTTGAAAGACGCTGATACGGCAATCGGAATTATGGCATTTAACGAGGTGACGGGGAGCATTGATTTCTTTGGGGTACACCCACAGTATCGGAAAAGAGGGATAGCGAAAGCATTTTGTGAAAAAGCATTGTATGAACTTGCACGTTCCGCACAAATTAGTGTGACGACTTTTCGGGAGGGTGACAAGGCAGACACGGGCTATCGGGAGATATGGGGAAGCCTTGGCTTTGCCGAAGCGGAATTGTTAATTGAGTTTGGCTATCCGACACAGCGGTTTATACTTCACAGAGAAAAATCGGAGGGCGAGGACAATGAGTGACCTAAATCCATTATCACAGAGCTTTACACTAAAGTCGTTGCTGAAATTTTCATTTCCGACAATTTTGATGATGATATTCATGGGGCTGTATACAGTCGTTGACACAATTTTTGTAGCACGGTTTGTAGATACAAATGCGCTTTCGGCATTGAATATTGTCTGCCCTGTTATCAATCTGATTGTCGGTCTTGGAACCATGCTTGCAACAGGAGGTAGCGCGATTGTAGCGCGCAAAATGGGAGCAGGAGAACATACAAGGGCGGCACAGGATTTTACGCTGATTATTTCAGCGGGCATTTTGTTAGGTGGATTGATTGCAGTGTTGGGAACGGTTTTTATTGACAGGCTTGTATGGGGACTTGGAGCGAGCAGTATTCTATTTCCATACTGTAAAGAATACCTTTTTATTCTGCTGTTATTCACGCCCGCAAGTATCCTGCAAGTGCTTTTTCAAAATCTAATCGTAACGGCGGGATGCCCCGGAATGGGTATGGTGCTTGGCGTAAGCGCAGGAATCGTAAATATTTTACTGGACTATATTTTTATGGTGCCGTTTCACATGGGCATTAAGGGGGCGGCATTTGGTACGGGCATTGGCTATATGATACCGGCGGTGATTGGATTATGGTTTTTTTCCGCAAAGAGAGGCAGTCTGCATTTTAGGAAGCCAGTCATAGATTTTTCCGTATTGGCTGAAAGCTGTACCAATGGTTTTTCGGAAATGGTAAGTCAGGCGGCAACAGCGGTTACAACATTCCTTTTTAACCGCATTATGATGAAACTGCTTGGAGAAAACGGAGTTGCGGCAATCACAATCATTATCTATACACAGTTTTTATTAAGTGCCCTTTACATAGGCTTTTCTATGGGAGTAGCCCCTGTTATCAGCTATAACTATGGGAAGCAGGACGAAAAACAGCTAAAGAATGTATTTTCTATTTGTATGCGGTTCATTGTCTTTGTTTCGGCCACTGTTTTTGCAGTGGCTTATATTTTTGGTTCGCCGTTGGTTGGTATTTTTGCAGAAAAAGGAATGCCTGTTTATGGGATTGCACGAAACGGATTTTTGATTTTTCCCTTTAGCTTTTTGTTTTGCGGGCTGAACATTTTTACCTCTGCCACATTTACAGCATTATCAAATGGGAAGCTGTCAGCAATTTTGTCGTTCCTGCGGACTTTTGGATTGATTACAGTGCTGTTGCTTACATTGCCGAATATTTGGGGCGTAATGGGGGTAGGGATTGCAGTACCGATAGCAGAGATAATCACTAT
>CAMWLB010000058.1 GCA_947174985.1 uncultured Lachnospiraceae bacterium
TCCGTAAGCAGTCCCAGCATCAGTACAGCGTCCGTCGCCGCCACGTTAATTTCACTGTCTCTGTGATACTCCAACGCATTTAACATCGTATTGTGTCCGTTGCAGTAGCCTATCTGGATGGGCATCTCCCCGTAAGTCTTAACCGAAATTTCTTCCTTTGCAGGCAATGCTTCCAAAATTTCCACGGACGGCTCATATACCACCCCGTCCGGCAGCGGCGTCTCCGCCATCTTTTCTACAAGCGCGGAAAAATCCACATTGTCAACTACACGTCCATACTTGGAAAACGCAGCATCCGTAACTTTTTTAATCTCCATTTGATTCCTTTCCCCGCAGAGCGGTCTTATTTTATAATTTCAAATACCGGTTTTAATGCCGGATAAATTTCCTTAAACTGTGCATAGCGCTTCTCGTACTTTGCGGCAATCTCCGGCTCCGGCTCCACCGTATCCACTACATGAACAAGCTTTTCGGCAATCTCCTCCACGCTTGCATACTCGCCGCATGCCACAGCCGCCAGCATGGCGCCGCCCATGGCAGGTCCTTCTTCGCTCTCCAGAATATCCACCTTCATATTCATGACATTGGCTATAATCCTGCGCCACAGAGGGCTCTTCGCACCGCCGCCGCATATCTTGGTGCGCTCGATATGGATACCCAGACTCTTTGCCACCTCCAGCGAATCCCTGAGGGCAAAGGCAACACCCTCCAAAACCGCCTGTGTCATCTCCGTCCTGCCGGTATCCATGGTCATGCCCACGAATGTCCCCCTCGCATTGGGATTATTGTGCGGAGAACGCTCTCCCATCAGATAGGGCAGGAAATACACATGGTTTTCACCCAGAGCACAAATCCCCTCCTGCTCTTTTCCATAATCCTTTGTGCCGATAATATCGTCCATCCACCATTTGTTGCAGGATGCCGCGCTGAGCATACAACCCATCAGATGATAGGTGCCGTCCGCATGGGCAAAGGAATGTAAGGCATTGTATTTATCCACGCCGAAATTTTTAGAAGAAATAAAGATAGTACCGCTGGTTCCCAGCGAAATATTGCAGCGTCCGTCTCCCACCGTGCCGGTTCCCACTGCGGCAGCAGCGTTATCGCCTGCGCCTGCAGCTACCTTCACCGAAGCCGAAACACCAAGCTCCTCTGCGATTTCAGGCTTTAAACAGCCCACGCACTCATAACTCTCGTACACTTTGGCAAGCATTTCAGGTGCAACACCGCAGATATCGCACATTTCCTTCGACCAGCAGCGGTTCTTTACGTCAAACAAAAGCATGCCGGATGCATCCGATACATCCGTACAGTGAACGCCCGTCAGCATATAGGCAATGTAATCCTTGGGAAGCATAATCTTTGCAATCCGCGCAAAATTTTCCGGCTCTTTGTTTTTCACCCACAGAATCTTCGGCGCAGTAAAGCCCGTAAACGAAATATTCGCCGTATATTCGGACAGCTTCTCCTTGCCAATCACATTGTTTAAATAATCGCACTCTTCATAAGTACGTCCATCGTTCCACAAAATAGCGGGACGTATTACTTTGTCTGCATCGTCTAAAATAACAAGACCATGCATCTGCCCGCCAAAGCTGATTCCCGCCACCTGGCTTTTATCCGCGTCCTTGATAAGCTCCTTTAAGCCTTTCATCGTCTCTGCAAACCAGTCCTCCGGATTCTGCTCCGACCAGCCCGGCTGGGGAAAGAAAAGCGGATACTCCCTGGATACGATGTTTTTGATATGTCCTTTTTCATCCATGAGCAGCAGCTTGACCGCCGAAGTTCCCAAATCTACTCCTATATACAGCATATATGACCTCCTTGCCTGCACGTCTTTTACGACTGCCAGAATTGGCGTGCACGAGCACGTTACTATCATGATAATATGTCCATGTGGCAAAATCAAGAGGTGAAATATTTTTCGCTGTTTTTCACAAAAAACGCGTGTTTTTATGCGTTCCCAAGCTTTTGTTTTCGTCATTTTCACAATTTTTGTGCACAGGCACGGTTTTACGTGGTCTGCAAATTGACTTCACCTTCGCATTATGCTATGGTATGTACTAAGGAAACGCCGATGCGCTTCCTCGAAAAATGATAGAAATACCGTGCAGATGAGGAGGCTTTTATGGCAACCATCAAAGAAATTGCAGAGTTGGCGGGAGTATCCCGCGGCACCGTGGACAGGGTGCTGAACAACCGCGGCTCTGTCAACGATGCGACCGCCGAAAAAATACTGGAAATTGCAAAGGCGCTGGATTACAGACCAAATCGGGCCGGCATTGTGCTTGCCGCGCAGAAAAAACGTCTGAAACTGGGCGTCATTCTTTTTTCCGCCGATAACCCCTTTTTTGAGGATGTCTTAACGGGCGTCAGGGAAAAGGCGGAGGAGCTTGCCGCCTACAACTGCAGCGTTGTGATAAAACAGGTCCACTTTAATATAGAAGAACAGCTTGCCGCCATCGACGAACTGGTGGCTGAAGAGATTAACGGCATCGCCATAGCGCCCTGCAACCACCCCTGTATCAAGGAACGAATCAATGCACTTTTTGAGGCAGGAATTCCTGTCGTCACCCTCAACACGGATATTGAAGGCTCCAAAAGAATTGCTTATGTGGGAAGCCACTACACCCATTCCGGCGAGACGGCAGCAGGACTTATGCACCTCATGACCAGCGGAGACGTACGGCTGGGAATTGTCAGCGGTTCTCCCGATATTCTCTGCCACACGGAGCGGATTGCCGGCTTTGAAAAAGCCGTGCGGGAACATTATCCCAATATACAGATTGTGGGAACTGTGGAAAACCATGACGACGATATTGAAAGCTACGAAAAGACCATGTCACTTTTGTCCGCACGCTCCGATATCAACGCCCTCTTTTTTGCGGCGGGCGGCGTCTACGGCGGCTGCCGCGCCGTTCTTTCCATGGGTCTGAAGAACAAAATCCGAATCCTCGCTTTTGACAAAGTACCTTCCACCAAGACACTGGTTGAGGAAGGCGTCATTGCGGCTACCATCTGCCAGCAGCCCAAGATTCAGGGCACAAAGCCCCTGGATATTTTGTTTGCTTACCTGACCGCAGGAGAAATGCCTGAGAAGGAACACCACTACGTCGCCATCGACATCCGCATCAAAGAAAACATTCACTGATTGAGAAAAAGGTCAATAAACGGTTGTTTTACAGCCTCCTGCTGCACCGATATAATGAATTTAAACTATTTACAGGAGGTATCTTTATGAATTTGACAGATTTTGGAGAAAAAATTTTGCGCAGCCGCCAGAACGCCGGTCTGACGCAGGAGGAGCTTGCACTCCGCATCGGTGTGACGCCACAGGCAGTCTCACGCTGGGAGCGGAACCAGAGTATGCCCGACATCCTTCTTTTCTCGGATTTATGCAGGGTTTTAAATGTCAGCGCCGATTCTCTGCTCGATACTGTCCACGGCAATATCACAGGAGAATACGACAGTCAGGTACAGGAAGAAATTTTTGAAAATTTGAACCGCTGCAATGAGACATTGGAAATTTTAATTGGTATTGGTCTGGCCTATGTATGGGAAAACGGGCGCTGTATCGCATGGATGGCAGAACAAAGAAAGCTTCTTTCACAGGAAGGCTTTTTGCTGCCCGTTGTCAGAATACGCGACGACTGCCGCCTTAGGGACAGGGAATTTATGATTACGGCTTCCCGGCGCGTACTGCATGATGAAGATATAGAGACAGTCGATGAAAACACATGGAAGTCTATGATACAGACGCTGGGAAATGTAGCGCAGACACATTATGACTGCATACTAAACAGGGATATCGTAAAGCTTCTTGCCGATAATCTGAAGCAGGAGTACCCAACCCTGATAGAAAGCACTGTCCCCCAAAAGGTATCCTATGGTCTGCTGACCGATGTTTTGAAACATTTTGTCCGGCATAAAAATTCTCCCGTTTACCTGCCGCAGATAATTGAAATCATGGACAGTAGGCTTCGGGAACACCCAAGTGCAACTGCCGAAGAGCTTGCCTCTTTTGTAGAAAAGGAACTGATATGTGAAGACAATCTAGATGTGTATTTGAAAAAACGCAGCGGTATCTAAAATACCGCTGCGATATCATGTCCGCCATTTCCATTGCTGTCTATGCTGTATATATCATTGCTGCCCTCAGCCCTTGCTGCCTTTTCAACCACGCCGTCCTGATAATATGCAATCAGATACCGGACATTGTCTAACCGGTAATCAATGTAGACTACCGTACCCAGCACACTGATATCTGTGCACTGTGCTCCATCCGGAATAAACCCTGCCGCTGCTTCCTGCGGATTCTCCACCGACATATCCTCTGCCTGCGCTGTAAAAAACGTATCACGGACAACCTGCGCCTGCGCTATTTCATTCTCCAATGACAAATCAATGTTGGCCGGCGCCTCTTTCTCCCTGCCTGCCGGAATGATTTTTACAAGCAGAAAGAGCAGCAGAACCACAATAACCGGCACAGCAAGTAAAAAATATTTCTTTTTTGGAATACTCTTCGTATTCATATGTTCTCCTCCCTTCTTGCTTCTGTATGGATATTATACTCTACGCCTCTTATTTAGTCAACATTTTCGATTTTTTAGCAAGTTTTCTGAAAATTAAAAATAGGAAGATATGATTCTGCTTTTGCTTTCTCTTGTCCCTAAAAGTCCCTTGTGATAGAATGGAAGCAATCTTAAGAAAGGACTTCTCTTTATGATAACCACTGATACCTACGAAATTCCCCGCTTAAGCGGCAGGGCGCTTTCTCGAAAAAATATAACTGTTTCCGTGCCCGGTTCCAAAAGCATCACCAACCGCGCCTTGCTGCTCGCCATGCTGGCGGACGGGGAAAGTGTTCTGACAGGCGCGCTCTTTTCCGACGATTCCCGCCATTTTTTAAACTGTCTCAACACCCTTGGCTTTGAGACGGCTGCTTCTGAGGCAGAAAGCCGGATAACCGTGAAAGGACTCGGTGGCAGACTACCCTGCACGGAAAGCTCTCTGTATGTGGGCAGTGCCGGCACAGCGGCGCGCTTCCTTGCTGCATGTCTCGGCGTTTCGCAGGGCGTCTTTCACATGGACGCCTCCGAACAGATGAGAAAAAGACCCATGGCGCCGCTTCTTGCTGCCTTACAGGAACTTGGGTGCGAGATTTCCTTTTCCGGAAAAGAAGGCTTTTTCCCCTTTACCCTGACCGGACACGGCTTTGACAGGGACTCTATCTGCATCGATATTGATGCAAGCAGTCAGTTTTTAAGTGCGCTCTTAATCGCGTCCGGCCTTTCGGACAAGGACTTTCACATTCAAGTCAAAGGCACTCACGGCATGTCCTATATTGACATGACCGGCAGGATGATGGAACAGTTCGGCGTGCATTTTTCCAAGACGCCGGAAGGTGCCTTTACCATTCCCGCAGGACAGCGCTACCGCGCGCTTTCCTACCAAATTGAGCCGGATGTGTCAGCCGCCGACTATTTCTACGCGCTGGCTGCCATATTGGGAATTTCTGTTACGGTAAAGGGCGTCTACACCGATTCCCTGCAGGGCGATGTGCAATTTTTATCTATTCTGGAAAAAATGGGATGTACTGTAAAAGAAACGCCTGCAGGGCTCTGCCTGTCAGGACCGGAAAGCGGAAAGCTGCACGGCGTCACCGCAGATATGTCCGCCTGCTCGGATCAGGCGATTACCCTTGCCGCCATCGCACCCTACGCAGACAGCCCCACCACCATAACCGGCATCGGACATATCCGCCATCAGGAGAGCGACCGCATCAGCGCCATCGCCGAAAATCTGACCGCTATGAAGGTTCCCTGCGTCGAGCAGGAAAGCAGCTTGACGATATCTCCCGCTTCACCGCGTCCCGCTCTGATACACACACATGACGACCACAGGCTCGCCATGGGATTTTCCCTGACAGGGCTTCGCGTCGATGGCATTGTCATTGAAAATCCCCAGTGCTGCAAAAAGACCTTTGAAAATTATTTTGAGGTGCTGGAAAGCACTTTGAGAACATTGACATAAACAAAGAGGCTGCCGCACATACGACAGCCTTTTCATTGCTCATTTAAGTATAACTGCACTCTGTTCTGAATCACTTCACTCACTTCTTCCATGCTCTTATCACCATTAAAATATGCCTGCACTTCCTCACGAATAATATCCCGAATCTCTAAAGGGCAGCCAGAAACCGTACTGGCATTTTCCATAAAAGCCTCTACCTCATGCAGTTGTTCTTCCGTAAACTCATAGGCATAAATTTCCGGTCCCGCAAGCAGAGCCGTAAAATGATGGCGGACCGTCCATTCCTTCCCTGCTTCCGCAAATGCCCGCCGATTGACGGGAAAACTCATTTCTATAACATCGGCATGCATTTCTTTTTGAATATCTTCCCTAAGTAAAAACCGGAAAAACTGCCACACACCTTCTTTATTCTCTGACGCAGCATTCATATACAAAGAATCACCAAAACAGCCGTTAACACCTAGGTCTTCTGTCGGATATCCCGCCAGCACCATCCCTTTCTGCTCCATGGCAGTATCATATGCAGCATAGTCACCAAAATTATAAAAGTAAGCTAGAACAGCTATACAATCTGAATCACGGTTTTCCTGACACTCTCCATATCTGAGTGCCACCCCCAACATTCTCTTCCATACTTCTTTTGAAAAATCACAGGTATGATTCTCCCAGTCCACTATGCCCTGTAAATTATCGGAATACCTGATTAAAATATCAAGCACTTCCTCCGCATCTGCTCCAGCGGAAAACCGCCTGTCTTCAGGACATATCTCCAAAAAGTCCAACAGGCTGTCAATATCCCAACTTTGCGGAGTGGCTGCTTCCATCGTGTTTATATATAAGGCGCTCCCTGTCATACCATAAACCATGCCATAAAACGTTTCCTGCCCCGAAAAACAAACCGGAAAATACGCATCCTTTTCAATCCCATCGGATTCCACATAAGGTGCAATATCTTCTAATGCGCCTTTATTCTGCAAGGACTGCAAATCAAGAACAGAATAATCACTCAAAATATCCGGTCCGTATCCGGCTGCTATCTCTGCCTGTACCTTTCCCCGAAAGGTATTATAATCCATACCTTCCCCAAGTTCTACTACTTGAATATAATACTCGTCATTCTCCTGATTAAACCGGACAATCATTTCTTTCATCTTGGTCGGCACCGAAACTGCCTTATAGGTCAAAATTGTCTTCCCCGTATCTTCCGGAATCACTTTTTTCAGTGTCATTATTACGCTCTTATCAAGAAACAACTCAACCTGATTTTCAGATACTAGCCTGATACCTCGTACTAATCCCGCATTTTTATATGGGGAGCTTCCCCATTCTATATAATAGACACCTTTTTGTTCTGCAAGACTATAATCACAAATACCTTTTGTATCTACAATCAGAACATCTTTTTCTTTCCCCGTATCCAATCCTAAAATACTTTCTTTAAGCCAAACAGTATTTGTTACCGTCTGCCGCTCCATATCCAAAACAGCTAATCCGTTGGTCAATTTCGCGGGGTTTCTTACTATAATTATCACTTCCCCCTGACTGCTTTCGCAAATATCCGTCACTGTACCATCATCCACACTTACACTCGCACAATTCCGCCCATCTCTATCAAGCAGTGTAATGGTATCATCGCAAAGCACATACACCTGTCCCTTACTGTCCAGCCACCAATGTGCCGTCACATTCAGCCAGGCAGCATCTACCCACGTCATAAAAATCTTCGATTCTTCTCCATCTTCACACCAAAGGACTCTACCATCCCGTGTAGCGGCAAGCCGGATTTTGCTGCCATTGTAATATTGTTCCCCTAGTATAAAATAAACATTGCTGTCATTTTCAAATACAAGTCCTTCATACTCCGCCAGTAGTTCATATTTTTTCTCTTCACCGCAGCCCAGAAATAATACTGTCGAAAACAATAAAAAAAGCAGAAAAAGACTATATTTTTTCATAAAAATATCCTATTTCCCTTATGTTTCCTGATTAAAAATCCCATATCTAAATTAGTCATGTACGATAGAGTGACTTTCCTTGGCATTCAAATCTACTGTTGATACATACCCATCACATTGCGTACAATGCACCAGCCATATTTCCGCCTGAACATTATAATGGCATTGCATCGTAATTGGCGTTCCATTCGTGTAATACCCTACAATTACTGTATGGTTGTGTGATGAGTACCGATATTGCCCTGTCCACATCTTCGCATAAACCGTCGGTTTTCCATTTACATCTGTATGTGTACATCCTGCGGCACTGACATTTAGCTTGCTTCCACCTGCCAATACCATAACTGTCAATACCATAACTATTGCTTTTTTCCACATTTTCATATACTTCCTTCCCATTAACTTTATTTCTTTTATTTTATTATCTCCCTGTTTCGTTTCTCTACGCCGTAATCAGAGTGCCTGCCTTGCCCTTTATGGCAGCCTTTATCTGCTTCATAGAGGTAATCAGTACGCTGCCCGTGGGTACTTTTTCCAGATAAGCTATGGTAGCTTCTATCTTGGGAAGCATAGTTCCCGCTTCGAACTGTCCCTCTTCTACATAAGCTTTCGCTTCTGATACGCTCATTTGGGTAATGGGTGCCTGGTCCTCTGTACCAAAATCTTTATAGACATAATCCACGGACGTCAGAATAATCAGGCAGTCCGCCTTCAAATCAGCGGCAAGCTTACCTGCAATGCAGTCCTTTTCGATGACCGCCGACGCACCTTTTAATGCATTGTGCTGCTCGATAACGGGAATCCCGCCACCGCCGCAGGCAATCACCACCTGATCCGCGTCCGCCAGCGTCCTTATGGTCTCTATCTCCACAATGTCGATGGGCTTTGGCGCAGCTATGACACGCCGATAGCCCTTGCCCAGTACCTCCGTTACATAGTTGCCCTTTTTCAGCTCTATATCTGCGTCGTCCCTGGACATATATCTGCCGATTCTCTTGGTTGGCTCGTAAAAGGCCTCATCATAGGGATCCACTGTCACCTGCGTCAGAATGGTGCTGACAGGCTTGCTGATGCCGCGGCTTAAAAGCTCCGCGCGAAGCGAATTCTGTATATCATACCCCACATAACCCTGACTCATGGCAGAGCACACACACATGGGGGCAGGCGTATAATCGATATAGACACGGCGCAGCTCCGTCATCGCCTTGTGAATCATGCTGACCTGCGGTCCGTTGCTGTGCGTAATGGTAAGCTGGTAATCCTCCTCCACCAAATCTGCCAGTGCCTTTGCCGTTACCTTAACGGCATCCCACTGCTCTAAAGTCGTATAACCCAGTGCATCATGTCCTAACGAAACCACCGCTTTTTTCTTCATTTCCGGCCCTCCCTCCATGGCGCTGCAAATGAAAAACAATCCTTCCTCTCATTTGCCGCCCACGCTGTCTATCCTAGTAAAAGTATATATTCAGTATATCATTTTAGGCTTCATTTGTATAGAGCGGAATCATCCGCGCCGCACCATTTTGTACAGCTCCTCCGTCGCAAGGCGGGTTTTTGCCACCACATCCCCTTCTGTCTTTGGGAAACAGTAGTAGAGCGCATCTGCATTGCCGATACAAATCATGTCGCCCACCTCGTACCAGTAGTAATCTGCATATAGGCTGTAAGATGCCGCCGGACTCTGCCGGTAATCCAGCCTGCCGCCGCAGCCTGTCAGGTGAAAGCCCTCCTTTGTGTGCACAAGCTGTCCCTCTCCCACTCTGTAGATACTGCTTGTGTCCACCATCATACAGATATCTACAGGAACATCAAGGCGGTACTTATCCTCGGAAAGCTCCTGTTTCACACATTCCCGCTCCCAGTGATACCAGTCGGGAATATGGGCAAATTCCGTTTCTCCCGAAAGCGCCTCCATAAAACCATACTCCGTGAGCTCATACTCCTTTCCGCAGCAGCCGCAGATAAGCTTTATACCCTTCCCCTGCATCCTGCCCTCCGCCATGCAGTTGGGACATTTGTACAGGACGCGGTTCAGGCAGTCCGCCCTGAAAGCCTCGCTTATCCGAATATGGTTCTCCTGCTGCCACCGGAAATTATCAAAAGTAAACTTTTCCTTTAAAATTTCATTCAACTCGTCCGCAGTTTTATCCGCAATCTCCTGCGGTGATAAAATATATTCCATATCCGCGGACACGTCCACCTTCCGCAGTTTCAGATTGTTGTACAGCGGGTCTCTGGCAAAAGCGCCGTAAGTGCGAATCATGACAACTGGCACCCCCAGAATCTTTAAGCATTTTCCCAGACTGTCCGGCAGCGGCGTTGCCGTACCGTCAAAGCTGTAGCTTGCCTCCGGAAACATCAGAACCGAGCTTTTCAGCTTTTTCAAGGCATACACCATATCGCGCACCAGCACCATATCCGTCACAAACTTCCTCGTGGGAATACAACCGATGGCACGCATCAGCCAGTTTTTCCCCACAAATCCGTCCGAAGTACAGACAATATTAAAAGGCCGCGGATAAAGCAGCGTGGCCGCAATCTTCAAATCAATAAAGCTGGAATGGTTCATCAAAACCAGACAGGGCTCACCTTTTTTTAACTTTTCCATATGGATTTCACGATGTGTAAAATGAGTTGCCCATAAGTCCGAAATGGATAAGAGCTTTAACAGCAGTCGGAAAATAGGCCCCGTCTTTAGCGGTTTTCTGTGCGCCTTCGCCGAAAGCGCCAGCACTTCCTCATAATCCGCCTTTTTGATTTTTATTTTCATGCATCTACTCCATAAATCTCCGCATATTTCTTCTTAAAATACCGGATAATCGGCTCGGCCGTCACTTCCTGCCCGCATACCTCTCGTAAGGTCTCTGCTGCCGTGCGCATACTGCCGTGTCTGTGTATTTTCTCATGCAGCCATGCCGTAATTTCCGCTATCCGACCCTCTGCCAGCAGGGTATCCACATTTCCCAAATCCTTTTCCATTGCCTCCAGAAACATACCGTCATAGATAGTCCCCAAAAGGTAAGTCGGGAAATAACCAAAAGAACCATCTGACCAGTGCATATCCTGCAGGATTCCCTCTGCAGCATTTTGCGGCCTGATTCCCAAAAGCTCCTCCATCTTATCATTCCAAAGCGCCGGAAGCTCCTCGGCATTTACCCCATCGCGGAAAATCGCTTTTTCTATTTCATACCGCAGAATAATGTGGAAGCAGTAGGTCAGTTCGTCCGCTGCCGTGCGGATAAAACTGGGCCGAACATGGTTGATTTCCCTGAAAAACACCTCCAGCGGAATCTTCTGAAACTGCGGCAGAATCTCTCCCACCTTGCCGTAAACCGGCTTCCAGAAGTTGATATTTCTGCCAAGTATATTTTCATAAAATCTTGACTGGCTCTCATGCATCCCCATGCCGATATCAACGGCAGCTGTTTTCACATAGTCAGGATTGATCCCCTGCTCAAAAATGGCATGACCTCCCTCGTGAATCGTACTGAACATGGCGTCTACGGCATCGTGTCTGCTAAAATGGTTGGTCACCCTCACATCCCCCGGTCCAAATGCCATGGTAAAGGGATGCTCGCTCTCCCCCATCACACCGGCTTCCTTGTCAAAGCCTATGTAGGAAAGCAGATACGCCTCCAGCTCCTTCTGACTGTTGATATCATAGTCGCCTGCAAAGCAACGATTGTCCGGCTCCGGCTTTTCCATAATTTTTTGAAAAAGGGGAACCAGTTCCTCCTTCATCTGTGAAAACAGCCTGTCGATGGTGGCGCTGTCCATTCCCTCCTCATACATATCCAGCATCGTATCATAGATATCTTTGTCCGGTTCCATGTATTCCATACATCTGCGCCGGAAATCAATCATTTTCTGCAAATGAGGACAGAATAAATCATAGTCAGCCTTCTGCTTGGCTTCCTCCCACACTTTGGAGGATATGTTGGATGCCCGCACCATCTCTTCGTAAAAATCTGCGGGTATCCTCTTGTTCCTGTCATACTCTCGTTTACCCCGCCTGACGGTCAGCTTCATCACATCATTTAATGCATCATACTCCTCCGGCGCCGACATTTCCTCATACATCTTCCCGGTTTCCTCAGACGTGGCTATTTTGAATTTTTCTCCTGAAAAATAGGTGATCGCATCTATTTTATAGCCATATCCCTTTTTCGGCGTCTGCGTCTGCATGTCCCACGCCATCTGTTCGCCAATCTGCCTGTACTGCTCCATTTGGTTCAGATACCTCTGAAACTGTTCCAATTTTTCTGACATTTTCCGTACCTCTCTTTCCTGTTGTGCTTTATTTTGCCGCAAAACAACTTATCATCGCTCCCGCCATAATGCAGAAATCCGATAAATTGAATACAATATTTGCAAACCGCTTCCATCTCACCTGAAAACTGATATAATCCACCACATATCTGCGCTTCAGCCTGTCATATGTATTGTTGAAGGCTCCGCCCAAAAGCAGCGCAAGCCCTGTCCGAAGCAGGTTATTGCCCCGCTGTCCGAGACTTAAAATAAATACTGCAAGAACAAAAATCGTCAGCAGCACCGAAGCCGCAGCCACCAACCCCTGCCTTTTCTCGCCGAAATTCAGC
>CAMWLB010000059.1 GCA_947174985.1 uncultured Lachnospiraceae bacterium
TACTAAAGCATTGACATAGCTTTATACATGGGATATAAAAAAAGAACATCCGAGGAGGGAAAATTATGAAACTGGAAAAAAGTATATATCCGTATAATCCGGAAGCAAGGACTCTTCCGTTTTTTCTTTTCGGCATCGGTGGAAGTGAATATCAAGAGCGCGTTAACAGACCTGATGGATATATGTGGAATCAGATACTTTTCTGTGCTATGGGCAGCGGAACGCTTGCATATGATGAAAAGAAAGTCAGAATCAGTGCAGGAGATTATTTTTTTCTGCCAAAGGATAAACCGCATACTTATTATCCTGACGGAGAATTATGGGATGTAAGATGGATTGCGTTCGAAGGATGCATCTGTGATGAAATTCTGGCCAGATTCGGAATGACTGCGCCTGTTGTCATTACACCTGCTGATGAAACAGCAATGGAAAGGATATTTGACAAAATGGTGATATCTCAGGAAAATGATATCCTTTACTGTGATTATACATGTTCAGGACTTTTATATGATTATCTCATTGAGTTTCACAGACTTATGGATGCCAATGCCGACAGTGCCAGAAGCAGACAAATATCAATGCTTCTTCCCGTCCTGAGATTCATGCATGATAACTTTCGCAGTGATATTTCCATGACACAGTTAAGCGAAATCATGGGCGTTACGCCCCAGCACTTCTGCCGTGTTTTTAAAAGAACAATGAATGTCCGTCCAAATGAATTTCTGACGCAGCTAAGAATTGATGAAGCCAAACGCCTTTTAACCGAAAGAGATATTTTGATATCAGATGCAGCTGAGAAATCAGGCTTTAGAGATGCCGGATATTTCAGCACGGTATTCAGAAAGCAGGAAGGAATGTCGCCTGTTGAATACAAAAAGAAAATGAAATTCAAGAGCTAAGATAAACTACTGAAAAAAAGAACAAATGTTCAGAAATCGCTGTACAAATTCTGAGCAGTATGTTATAATCAAGGCTGTTTTAAGGTGTTTTCATGTTGTTGTGTCCATGTTCTATTTAACAGGCAGCTTTTAGTATGGATTTCGGAGGTGATTTTGGACTATGTTGTTCAAATTGCACAGTGAATATCAGCCTACCGGCGACCAGCCCCAGGCCATCGAAGCCCTGGTAAAAGGCTTCAAGGAAGGCAATCAATTCCAGACTTTACTGGGAGTTACGGGTTCCGGCAAGACTTTTACCATGGCGAATATCATCGCCGCATTGAATAAGCCGACTCTTGTGATTGCCCACAATAAGACGCTGGCGGGGCAGTTGTATGGAGAGTTTAAGGAGTTCTTTCCGGAAAATGCAGTGGAATATTTTGTGTCCTACTATGATTATTACCAGCCGGAGGCTTATGTGCCGTCTTCGGATACCTATATTGCCAAGGATTCTGCGGTAAATGAGGAGATAGACCGGCTTAGGCTTTCTGCGACGGCTTCCCTTACGGAGCGCAGGGATGTGGTGGTGGTTGCCAGCGTATCCTGCATCTATGGTCTGGGAAGTCCGGAGGACTACCAGGGGATGCTGGTATCCCTGCGTCCGGGCATGATAAAGGACAGGGAGCAGGTACTCAGAGAGTTAATTGATATCCAGTATGACCGCAACGATTTGGATCAGCAGAGAGGAACTTTCCGGGTGAGGGGCGATGTAGTGGAGGTCTATCCGGCGCAGGGCGGCGAGTATCTTATCCGGATTGAGTTTTTTGGAGATGAAATTGACCGCATCTGTGAGGTGGAGCCTCTTACGGGGCAGGTGCATGCCACACTGAATCACATCACGATTTTTCCGGCGTCCCATTATGTGGTGGCGGCTGATAAAATCAGAAAGGCGTGTGATAATATAGAAAAAGAGCTGGAGGAGCGAATCCGGTATTTTAAGGGAGAGGACAAGCTTTTGGAAGCCCAGCGGATATCAGAAAGAACCAATTTTGATATTGAGATGCTCAGGGAGACGGGGTTCTGCTCAGGTATTGAGAACTATTCCCGACATTTAAGCGGTATGAAGGAAGGAGAGCCGCCCCATTGTCTTCTGGACTATTTTGGCGACGATTTTCTGATTATTATCGATGAATCTCATATGACGATTCCCCAGATCAGGGGTATGTATGCGGGCGACCGCTCCCGCAAGACCACACTTGTGGACTATGGATTCCGCCTGCCGTCGGCGCTGGACAACAGACCGTTGAATTTCAGTGAGTTTGAGTCACACATCGACCAGATGCTTTTTGTGTCGGCAACACCGTCCGACTATGAGGCAGAACATGAACTGCTGCGTACAGAGCAGATTATCCGTCCTACGGGACTTTTGGATCCTGAGATTTCCGTCCGTCCGGTGGAAGGGCAGATTGACGATTTGATAGCGGAAGTGAGGAAGGAGACGGAAAAGCACAATAAAATTCTGGTGACGACGCTGACAAAGCGCATGGCAGAGGATTTGACAGACTATATGAAGGACGTCGGCATACGGGTCAAATATCTGCACTCAGATATTGATACATTAGAGAGAGCAGAGATTATCAGGGACATGCGGCTCGACGTGTTTGACGTGCTGGTGGGTATCAATCTGCTCAGAGAGGGTCTGGATATTCCTGAGATTTCACTGGTTGCCATTCTGGATGCGGATAAGGAAGGCTTTCTGCGTTCAGGGACTTCTTTGATACAGACCGTGGGAAGAGCGGCAAGAAATGCAGAAGGACATGTCATTATGTATGCTGACAATATGACAGATTCCATGCGGGAAGCGATAGAGGAGACGAACAGAAGACGTACCCTGCAGCAAAAGTATAATGAAGAGCATGGTATTACGCCACAGACGATTAAGAAAGCGGTTCGCGATTTGATTCGTATTTCGAAGGTGATTGCCAAGGAAGAGGTACGCTTTGAGAAAGACCCTGAATCCATGGACACCAAAGCACTTGAAAAGTTGATTGCAGACGTGCAGAAAAAGATGCAGAAGGCAGCGGCTGACCTTAACTTTGAGGCGGCGGCAGAACTGCGGGATAAGATGGTTGAGCTGAAAACGATTCTGCGGGACAGAGAAGAATAGAAGGAGATTGAGGAGAAATGGAAGAGGTACAGAAAATACATCCCAGAGAGTGGATTAAAATCAGAGGGGCGAAGGAGCATAATCTGAAAAATATAAACGTGGATATTCCGCGTAACGAGTTGGTGGTGCTGACGGGGCTTTCCGGTTCCGGCAAGTCTTCGCTGGCGTTTGATACGATTTATGCGGAGGGGCAAAGGCGTTATATGGAGTCACTGTCCTCTTATGCGAGACAGTTTCTGGGGCAGATGGAGAAGCCGAATGTGGAAAAAATTGACGGATTGTCTCCCGCCATTTCCATCGACCAGAAGTCCACAAACCGGAATCCGCGTTCTACGGTGGGAACTGTCACGGAAATTTATGATTATTTCCGTCTGTTGTATGCGAGAATTGGGATTCCGCACTGTCCGAAATGTGGAAGGGAGATTGCAAAACAGAGCGTGGACCAGATGGTAGATCAGATTATGGCGCTTGCAGAAGGGACCAGGATACAGCTTCTTGCACCGGTGGTGCGCGGACGAAAAGGTGAGCATGCCAAGGTGTTTGACAGGGCAAAGAGAAGCGGCTACGTCCGTGTCCGTGTGGATGGGAACCTGTATGAGCTTTCTGAGGAGATAAAGCTTGATAAAAATATCAAGCACAATATAGAAGTGGTGGTGGACCGTCTTGTAGTAAAGGAAGGTATTGAGCGCCGTCTGACGGATTCTGTGGAAAATGTGCTGGAATTGTCAGAGGGGCTTTTGGAGGTGGATGTGATTGGCGGAGAGCCCATGAGCTTCAGCCAAAGTTTTTCCTGTCCGGACTGCGGCGTCAGCATAAGCGAAATTGAGCCGCGCAGCTTTTCCTTTAACAATCCCTTCGGCGCGTGTCCCGACTGCTTTGGCCTGGGCTATAAGATGGAATTTGACGTTGAACTGATGATTCCCGACCAGACGCTCAGCATAAGCGAAGGTGCGATTGCTGTGACAGGCTGGCAGTCCTGTGCCGACAAAGGAAGCTTTACCAATGCAGTGCTGCAGGCGCTCTGCAAAGAGTATCGTTTTGATTTGGATACGCCGTTTGAACAGTATTCCGACAAGGTAAAGTATGTGCTGCTGCACGGCACCGATGGTAAAAAAGTTGATGTTCACTATGAGGGACAGCGCGGTAAGGGCGTCTATCCGGTGGCGTTTGAGGGGCTGATAAAAAATGTGGAACGCAAGTATCGGGAGACGGCTTCCGATATTATGAAGCAGGAGTATGAAACCTTCATGCGGATTACACCCTGTAAGCTTTGCGGCGGTATGCGTCTGAAAAAGGAATCGCTGGCAGTTACGGTCTGTGACAGAAATATTCACGAAATTACTTCCATGTCCATAGATAAACTGCAGGAATTCTTATGTGAAATGAAACTGACAACGCAGCAGGAATTAATCGGAAAACAGATTTTAAAGGAAATCAGGGCAAGAGTCGGTTTTCTGGTGAATGTGGGATTGAGTTATCTGTCGCTGGCGCGGGCGACTGCCACGCTCTCCGGAGGCGAAGCACAGCGAATCCGCCTTGCCACGCAGATTGGTTCCGGTTTGGTGGGTGTATGTTATATTCTGGACGAACCCAGCATCGGGTTGCATCAGCGGGATAATGATAAGCTATTAAATGCATTAAAGAACTTAAAGAATCTCGGGAACACGCTGATAGTAGTAGAACACGATGAAGACACTATGCTTGCTGCGGACTATATTGTGGATGTTGGTCCGGGTGCGGGGTCTCACGGAGGCGAAATTGTGGCATGCGGCACGGCTGAGGAAATCATGAAGACGCCGGAGTCTGTGACGGGACAGTATCTGAGTGGCACAAAGAAAATACCCGTGCCGAAAACGAGAAGGAAACCCACGGGCAGCCTTATCGTACAGGGGGCGCAGGAAAATAACCTGAAAAACATAGACGTTACCTTCCCCCTTGGCGTCATGACAGTTGTGACAGGTGTGTCGGGTTCCGGTAAAAGTTCGCTGGTGAATGAGATTCTTTACAAGCATTTGGCAAAGAGCCTGAACCGTGCGAGGACGATTCCCGGAAAACACAGGGGGATTCAGGGCATAGAGCAGCTTGACAAGGTGATTAATATCGACCAGTCCCCGATTGGACGGACGCCCCGTTCCAATCCGGCGACCTACACCGGCGTGTTTGACCAAATCAGAGATTTGTTTGCTTCTACGGCGGACGCAAAGGCGAAAGGCTATAAAAAGGGAAGGTTCAGCTTCAATGTGAAGGGCGGGCGATGTGAGGCGTGCAGCGGCGACGGCATTATCAAAATAGAGATGCATTTTCTTCCTGATGTCTATGTGCCCTGCGAGGTTTGTGGCGGCAGGCGCTACAACAGGGAGACGCTGGATGTCAAATATAAGGGAAAGAGTATCTATGACGTTCTGGATATGACGGTGGAGGAGGCGGTTCCCTTCTTTGAAAACGTGCCATCCATACGGCGCAAGATAGAAACGCTGCATGATGTGGGACTCTCCTATGTAAAACTGGGACAGCCCTCTACAGAGCTTTCCGGAGGAGAGGCGCAGCGAATCAAGCTTGCGACCGAGCTGAGTAAGCGGAGTACGGGGAAGACCATATATATTCTGGACGAACCCACCACAGGTCTTCATTTTGCCGATGTGCATAAGTTGATAGAAATATTGCAGAGACTGGCGGAGGGCGGCAATACCGTGGTGGTTATCGAACACAATCTGGATGTCATTAAGACGGCGGACTATATTATTGATATTGGCCCTGAGGGCGGCGATGGCGGCGGCACCGTGATAGCAAAGGGAACACCGGAGGAGGTGGCAGAAAATCCCAAGTCATATACGGGGCAGTATATTAAGAAAATGCTGTATAAAAATAAGCAGAACCCCTAAAGTTTTAACGGCGGTATGCCGATTATAATAACATCAAAAGCATGGATGCAGGAAAAGAACGGAAGGAACCGTTTGTTTTCTGCATCCGATTTTATTTGCTAAAATTTTAATAAACCCCTATGAAAATGGAGCGATTTAGGTTATAATAACTTCGAATGTTTAAGAACAGGTTTGTTTGAGACGGCAATTTAGCGAGTGCGCTGCCATGAAAGGGGTACGTTTATGCAGTATACGGATATCGGAATTGATTTGGGAACGGCCAGCATACTGGTTTACATCAGAGGAAAGGGAGTAGTGTTGAAAGAGCCCTCTGTTGTAGCTTTTGATAGAGACACCAACAAGATAAAAGCAATCGGTGAGGATGCACGCCTTATGCTGGGAAGGACACCCGGCAATATTATTGCAGTAAGGCCGTTGCGTCAGGGTGTTATTTCTGATTATACTGTCACTGAAAAGATGATGAAGTATTTCATCCAGAAGGCATTGGGAAGAAGAACCTTCCGGAAGCCCCGCATTGCGGTCTGTGTACCCAGCGGTGTAACTGAGGTGGAAAAGAAAGCGGTAGAGGATGCAACCTATCAGGCCGGCGCAAGAGAGGTATCTATCATAGAAGAG
Organism: uncultured Lachnospiraceae bacterium; assembly: GCA_947174985.1. Classification (GTDB taxonomy): domain Bacteria; phylum Bacillota; class Clostridia; order Lachnospirales; family Lachnospiraceae; genus Acetatifactor. Next base: position 6,543 of record CAMWLB010000059.1, read on the forward strand.
CCCATTGCGGCTGCTATCGGTGCAGGAATTGATATTTCAAAGCCCTGCGGCAATATGATAGTGGACATTGGCGGCGGTACCTCGGATATTGCGGTAATTTCGCTTGGCGGCACCGTGGTCAGCGCTTCCATCAAGATTGCGGGAGACGATTTTGACGAAGCAATCGTGCGTTACATGCGTAAAAAACATAATCTGCTGATTGGTGAAAGAACGGCAGAGGATTTGAAGATAAAGATTGGTTCCGCCTTCAAACGTGCAGAAGTGGACTACATGGATGTCAGAGGGCGTAATCTGGTAACGGGTCTGCCGAAGACAGTCCGGGTTTCCTCTGAGGAGACAGAGGAAGCGCTTAAGGAGACGACAGCGCAGATCGTGGAGACCATTCACAGTGTTCTGGAGAAAACACCGCCGGAGCTTGCGGCGGATATTGCTGACAGGGGTATCGTACTGACCGGTGGCGGCAGCCTGCTTCGTGGGCTGGAAGATTTGATTTCCGATAAAACCGGAATCAATACCATGACGGCGGAGGATCCGATGACGGCAGTGGCTATCGGAACAGGAAAATACGTAGAGTTTTTGGCTGGCTATAAAGAAGACTAGATGGCGCGATTGTGCCGGAGAGGAAACAGAAGTTATGGTTAAGGGATTGTATACCGCACATACAGGACTGAGAAATGAGCAGAACCGTATGGACGTCATGACAAATAATCTTGCCAATGTGACGACGGTGGGATTTAAGAAGGAAGGCACAACAAGCCAGGCTTTCAGCGCCGTGCTGGCAAAAAAACTGAAGGATGGCTCGGTGGGGCTCGGAAGGGAGCAGGCGATTGGGTTTAACAGACCGGGCGTCAAGATTGGCGAGAATTATATCGACTATACGCAGGGTTCTTTCAGAATTACGAACAATACTTTTGATTTGGCACTCTCGGGCGATGGCTTTTTTGTTCTTGAATTTACCAATAAGGCAGGTGAAACCTCTACCAAATATACCCGGGCAGGTAATTTTACCCTTACCAACGAAGGATTTTTGGTAAACAGCGACGGAGATTATGTATTGGATGTCAATAATCGGAGGATTCAGCTTGACCCGCTTGCGGACGCAGATATCATGGGAGACGGAACCATAAACCAGAATGGTAACCGTGTGGCGCAGATACAGGTGGTTGATTTTGAAGATTATGATTATCTGGAGCGCTATGGAGAGACTTATTTCCAGCCTATAGAGGGAGCGAGGATGACTAATTCCTCGGCCGAGATGCATTCCGGTATTTTAGAGATGGCAAATGTGCAGATTGTCTCGGAGATGGTAAATATGATTAGTATCACCAGACAGTATGAAAGCAATCAGAAGATTATACAGACCATTGACAGAACGCTGGATAAGGCGGTCAATGACTTAGGCAGATTATAGGAGGCGCAGTATGGTACGTAGCTTATGGACAGCGGCAACCGGTATGATAGGACAGCAGACGAATGTAGATACCATTGCCAACAACCTTTCTAATGTAAACACGACAGGCTATAAGACGCAGGTAAATGAATTCAAGTCCCTGCTATATCAGACATTGCAGACGAGGACGACCTCAGCCAATGGGGAGAGAAAGCCATCCAGTGCGCAGGTAGGTCTTGGTGTCAGAAATGCAGCAATCACCCCCATATTTACCAATGGTCCCATGCTTTCAAACGACAGAAATACGGCGTTTGCCATCAGCGGAAAAGGCTTCTTTGCAGTTCGCGGTGATGACGGCAATACTTATTACACCCGCAACGGTAATTTTCAGTGGACGATTGCAACCAATGGCACAATGTTGTCTGACAGTGAGGGTAATCCGGTGCTTGACACTCAGAACAGACCCATTATACTCAGCAATCAGTATGATCCGACACAGGTATCGGTTACAGCGGACGGTACGGTCTGCTATCCTGATGCGCAGAACAACCCACAATCTCTGGGCATCACGATTGGGCTTTACCAGTTTACCAACCCTGCCGGTTTAGAGAGAAAGGACAGCAGCTTGTATCAGGAATCAGCGGCGAGTGGACGGCCGATTAATGAGGCGACCAGTACAACGGTGGAGAAGAGTTCCGTGCTTCAGAATTTCCTCGAAGGTTCTAACGTGCAGATTGTAGATGAAATGGTAAATATGATTGTGGCGCAGAGAGCCTATGAAATCAATTCCAAGGCGATTATTGCTTCGGACGAAATGCTGCAGCAGGCAAATAATCTGCGCGGTTAATGATAAAACTTGCCGTTATGGGTAAAATGCGGCGGACAGGAGGCAGGTATGGATATCGGTAATCTTTCAAGTGCATATGCTGATTATGCGGCGAGGGCTGCACAGTCAACTTCCAAAATAGAAGGACAACTTAAAACAGACTACGCCAAGGCGACGGACGAGGAGTTAATGGACGCCTGTAAGCAGTTCGAGGCATATTTTTTGGAGCAGATGTTTAAGGAAATGATGAAGACCATTCCGGAATCGGATACGACTTCCAGTTATACAAGCAATCTGATGGACTACTATAAGGACAATATGATACAGGAAATTGCCAGTACATCTACAGAGCAGAGTAGTTTGGGCCTTGCGCAGATGCTGTTCGAGCAGATGAAGCGGAATTATGACATATAAGGCAATGATCCAAATGATGGAATCGAAGTAAAAGACTGCTTATGAGGCAGTCTTTTTTCGCTTGTATACATTAGAGAGGGAACGATGGAGACAATTGAAGGGTTTGTAGACCATATCATATTTCAAAATCCGGACAACGGCTATACAGTGTTAGAACTTACGGTGGACAGCGGAGACTGTGTTCTGGTAGGTATGCTCAAAGGTGTCAGTCAGGGAGACACCATTCAGGCTGAGGGGGAGTACACAGAGCACCCGGTTTACGGAACGCAGTTTAAGGCGGCGGTATATAGGACGGTTCTGCCAAAGGATGCGGCGGGCATGGAGCGTTATCTGGCGTCCGGAGCCATTAAAGGCGTTGGTATGGCGTTGGCGAAGAGAATTGTAAGGCAGTTTGGCTCGGATACTTTTCGGGTGATAGAAGAGGAGCCGGAGCGTCTGGTGGAGGTAAGGGGAATCAGCGAACGCATCGCACAGGAAATTTCCGCGCAGATGGAAGAAAAGCGAGATATGAGGGAAGCCTTCCTCTATTTACAGCAATTTGGTATATCCAATGCGCTTGCGGTGAAAATATATAATAAGTATGAGAATGCACTTTATGGCGTGCTTCGGGAAAATCCCTACAGGCTGGCAGAGGATATAGAAGGAATCGGTTTTAAAATTGCAGATGAAATTGCGGCCAAAATAGGAATTCATACAGATTCCGACTATCGTATTCGCAGCGGCATTTTTTATGTTTTGCTGCAGGCTGTGCAGGAAGGACATTTGTTTTTGCCGTCTGAGGTACTGCTCGGCAGAGCGGAAGAACTGCTTTCCGTAGAGCGAAAGTATATGGAACCTCAGCTTGGCAATATGGTGATGGATAAAAAGATTGTGTTGAAAAAATCCGAGGACAGCGGTGAAATCAGGGTATTTGCCTCATCTTATTACTATGCCGAGATGAATTGCGCCCGCATGCTGGCGCAGCTTAATCTTCCCATGGAAGGCGAGGGTGGGCTTCTGCCTGCGCAGGAGGAGCAGATTAAAAAAAGGATTGGGGAGATTACGGCGGCGGAAGGGCTGGAACTGGAAGAACTGCAGGAAAAAGCGGTGACGGAATGCGTCAAAAACGGGCTTTTCATTTTGTCGGGCGGACCGGGAACGGGAAAAACCACGACAATCAACACCATAATCCGCTATTTTGAAGCGGAGCGGCTGGATATTTTTCTTGCTGCACCCACGGGACGTGCTGCAAAACGGATGACGGAGGCGACGGGCTATGAAGCCAGAACGATTCATCGGATGCTTGAGCTGAATGGCGCGCTTGCAGAAGCGGGGGGACGGAGCGTCCGTTTTGAACGCAACGAAACCAATCCGCTGGAAGCGGATGTTATCATCATAGATGAAATGTCCATGGTGGATATCACTTTGCTGCAGGCGCTCCTGAAGGCTGTTATGCCCGGCACGAGGCTCATACTTGTGGGGGATGTGGATCAGCTCCCTTCCGTGGGACCGGGACAGGTCCTTCGGGATATTATGTCGGCAAATGCATTTCCCACTGTAGTGCTGAAGAAAATATTCCGTCAGGCGCAGGAGAGCGATATTATTACGAACGCACACAGAATAAACAGTGGAGAACCGATAAAGCTGGACAACAAGAGTCGGGACTTTTTCTTTTTGGAAAGAAACAATGTAAACGTGATATACAAGCATATGGTACAGCTCATCACAGAGAAACTTCCCAAATATGTGGGGACGGATGCTTTTGAGATACAGGTGCTGACGCCCATGCGCAAGGGCAGTCTGGGGGTGGAAACTCTGAACCAGATTTTACAGAGGTATATCAACCCGCCCGCGCCGGAAAAGAAAGAGCATATTTTTGGCAGCACTGTCTTTCGAGAAGGCGACAAGGTGATGCAGATAAAGAATAACTATGAACTGGAGTGGGAGATTGTCAGCAAATACGGGATTGCCATAGACAAGGGTCTTGGTATTTTTAACGGGGATATGGGCAGAATTTTAACAATCAATGAATATGCAGGCAATATGATGGTGGAATATGACGAGCATAGAAGGGTGAATTATCCTTTTGCCCAGATTGAGGAGCTGGAACTGGCATATGCCATCACCATACACAAGGCGCAGGGAAGCGAGTATGCGGCAGTGATTATGCCGCTCCTTGGCGGACCGCGCATGCTGTTTAACCGAAACCTGCTTTACACCGGTGTAACCCGCGCCAAATCCTGTGTGACGATTCTGGGAAGCAGCGAGACAGTGGGCGCGATGATACGCAATGCCGAAGTAAACCGGCGTTATACGGCGCTTGCGGAACAGATAAGGGAGTTTGTGGCAGAAACGCCGTAAAATAGGATAAAAGAAGGCTGTGCGTGCGGAAAGCGTGTACAATGAAAAAGAATGATCAGGTAATAAAAATGGCAAAAGTGGCGGTTTCCCTTTTGTTTCCCACAAGATGTCCGGTCTGCGATGAAGCAGTACGGAGAAGAGATGGGAAAATCTGCCGGGACTGCAGGAGCAGGCTTAAGATGGTTGAGGAGCCGTTCTGCCTTTCCTGCGGCAGACCGCTGCCTGAAGAGAAGGAACAATACTGTGCGGACTGTGTCTCAAAAAAACACAAATATATCAGGGGAAGAGCGTTGTATGAGTACGAGAGCGCAGCGGAGTCAATCTATCGTTTTAAATATGGAGGACGGCGTGAATATGCCGAATTCTTCGGGAGGGAAATGGCAGAAAAGCTGGAAGGCTATATCAGGAAGGTTTCGCCGGATGCATTAGTGCCGGTGCCTTTGAGCAGAAAGCGGTTTGGCAGGCGGGGGTACAATCAAGCGCAGCTTCTTGCCGAGGTCATGGGAGCAGAACTGGGGATACCCGTATACACGCATTTGGCAGCCAGAGTCAGGGATACGCTTCCCCAAAAAGAATTAAATGCACAGGAAAGACAAAATAATTTGAAAAGGGCTTTCAAAATAATTGAAAATGATGTAAAATTAAATACGATTATAGTTATTCACGCTCTCTATACGACTGGCAGCACGATTGATGCACTTGCGCACGTTTTTCAGCAGTCGGGTGTGGAGAAGGTTTATTT
>CAMWLB010000060.1 GCA_947174985.1 uncultured Lachnospiraceae bacterium
GGTGTGAGAGCGGCGTTGGAGGACTCCCAGAAGATTTTCGGAACGGTTGCCAAAGGCAAAAAAGATACAGACAATCTTTTCAAAGTGTTATTTAATCAGAAACAAAGCGGTTTTATGGGTGATTTAGGCGCCGTTTCAGAGGCATTTACCAAAGTGGCTGAACTGACACAGGTAGAAGAGATATTAATGTATACCAAGTATCTGGAAATGGTTGGCGGTGTGAATGTAAGCTATAAAAATGCACTGGAATACATTGTTGCGGCGAATCGTTCTAATGATGGCTGCAGCAGAGATTTTTTGGCAGTATCGCAGAATATTTTGGACATTCTGAATGAAAATAAACCAGCATGGGAGACCTATGTGACACAACAATTGGAAATTGGTTTCGTGGAGGCGTTTAGCGATTTTGCACGGGGCGAATTTTCTGAATGGGCTGCGGAAGATATCATTGTAGTGAATAAGGCAGTGATTGCAATTGAAAAGAAGTTGATTAACCTCGTGTTTCATACAGATGCGCAGGTGGAAGGCACAATCAAGGCGCACTGTCAGCTGGAGATACAGAATATGTGCCGCTATACCTATAACAAGTATCTACAGCAATACAATATCGCTGCTGATGATGCGGAGAAAATGGATTGTCTGTTAAAAATGCATGATCTTACACAGTTTTACCTCGCATGCGGAATCTGCGCATGGCAGGCAGTAAGCAAGGATGCAGCTCTTTCCGGTGCCGGTTCGTCGGTTATTTCAGAAATGCAGAACTTAATGACAGACCTCTGTGCTTATACACCGGAATGTTTTAAATATTATAAATTCAATCGTGAGGCTTGCGAAGAACTGGCGGGCACGTACTATGTGGAAGATATCACAGAAGACGACTTGCCGGGGAATTCTGATTTGGTAAAGGAAATATTGTATTTTGGCAATAAAGGTTTTCTGTCAAGCAGAATAGAATACATCTACACGGAAGACGGGCTGGTGGAGAGAAAGCGAGAATACTATGCCACAGAGGACACTTATGAAGTGGAATCCATGTCATTGGAACAGGAAACCGTGTACACGTATGATGAGAAAGGCAGAGTAAGTTTGGAGCAGATTTATGATGCGGAAGGAGAACTATTTCTCACAGGAACTTACAGTTATGATGAAGAGTATGATCTATTGAGCTATGTGACTCTTTGCGATAATTGGGGTGATACCAAAATGAGCTATCAATTTACGTATATAGATACGTATATAAAGACAGGAGCACCGATTATCAGCGGGGAATACATTTGGAACAATTTCCGTGATATGTATTTCGATGGCAATGTAAAGAATGTTTCGTTTTATTTCGGGTTCAGTGGTGAAATTATACAATGTGTGGCAAGTTCCGGCAGTCGTTTTGCGGGTATTCCGGAATGTGTCATTGATTACACTTGTGATGAGAATGGTGCAATCACGAGTATGACATGCCAGAATGTTACGTATGGGTGGGGAAGTTATAGCTGCGAGTATGAGAGAAGCAGCAGGGGAATTGAGACTATCTCTTATTATTATTTATCAGGAGAAAATATGAGGAGAGAAACTTATCATTATGATGACAGAGATCGAATTTACAGCATCGATGTCATAGACGAAGAAACAGGTGAGGGCTACAACATAATATATAATTATTATTGACAGCGGCGATTCTGATGCCGGACTGGCGGCAAGCAATAGCCGTCTTATTGCAATCGAATATCTGCAATAAGACGGCTATGAGCTTATTCCGGAAAGCTAACTATTACATTCAAAGTCTCGTCATACTCCAGCTCACCGGTAATTACGGTCTGCCACGAGGAGATACTGTAAAAGGTATCTCCTGTTTTTTGTGGATATTGGATGCGGACAACCACTTCCATGCTCTGAATGTCGGAGAGGGGGAAGGAAAAGGCCCTTTCTTCTCCGGCAGCCTTAAAATATGCAGTCTCAGAGGAGCTGCTTTCATAGAGGGCAGAAAGCTCTGCATCGAGGGCGGCGAGCGCCGCCTGTGCCTGTCCCTCCGCCTCATAGTAGGCGGTGGTGCGGTCTAATACCTTTTTGCTCAGCTTGTAGTCTGCGTTGGCGCTGACGATGGAGAGCGTGGCAAAGGACACAAGGCAGAGGATTACGAATATCACCAGTATGGAAGAAGAACCGATACCGCTGCTGAAGGAAAGACCGGATTTCTTTGACTTATTTTCATTCATGGGCGTATCCTCCTTTTATGGCCGGATGGTATTGCAGCGGCAGGGTGTAAAGGGTTTCATAGTGTGAGAGATTGCCGTCTCTGTCAAAAATATTTTGGATAAAAGTGATTTCCGCCGTGTGAAGTCCGGTTTCGGCATTGTATCCGTTATCTGTAAAATCAATGCGGTATACGATACGGGAGGTCACATTGTCGGAAAATTCCCAGTTTTCATCAAAGTAAAAGAAAATGGCATCGCCGTCATTATTCATGTAAAAGCCATTCTGCTTGTCGCCGTACTGTTCACTCAGACAGTTATATACCGACAGCATATCTGCATCGGAAGCGTTCCACAGCTCTGCAAGGTTCTGCGACCATATGACCGTCTGGTTTAATTCCTGCGTGTTTTGGTCGAGCAGGTGTGCCTTGACAAAAAGCTGGATGCATGCTGCGCTTGCAAGGGCGAAGAACAGGATGGAAATGGTTAATTCAATTAAAAATAAACTGGAGCGAGATGCTTTCATACGATTCCTCGTTTCTGTGCTGATTCATTGCGGGATGGTCCGCTGTAATTTAATGTCCGTTTTCGGAGCGCAGCGAAGCATACAGGGTAAGCGGCTTGCTGCCGGTGTCCATGGTAAGCCGGATAAGCCCGGGCCTTACCTCTTCCATGGAAAGAGCGGATAAAGGCATAATGTCCTGTCCTGCCTGCAGGAGGTTTGTTCCGGCGAAGGAATCCCTTCTGATAAACAATTCCTTTAAATAGCCGTCATAGAGATAGAGGCAGGTGCAATACTCGTCATCCCCCACTCTGCGGATAAATAACAGGGCGGAGACGCCTTCCAAATCTCCGATTTCAACGGAATCATATATGTCATTCTGGCGTATCTTTTCGCTGATATAAGAATAGGCGGTGCGCTCTTCAAAATTGTCATTCATATTGGAGACGGTTTTTTTGTAAACATTAGCGCCGATTGTAACCAGCATAAGGGCGGAGGCGGCAAAAACGCCGAACAGCGCCAGCACGAAAAGCACATCTACAATATGGCGGTTGGATTCTTTGGATTTAAAATTCATGTTATTCTCCCTGCGTTCTGTCCAAAATGGTGACGTCCGGCATAATGTTGGAGCCGATGGGCTGATAGTCCACATAAAAAAGCTCTTCATTATAAATCAAGCCGTAGTGCTCTTTGATATAGTCCAGACTGGGCGGATAGGCTCCTTCCACGGCATAGCACTGCGCGATGCTGCGGTTTAATGCGGTTTCCAGACTTTCCCGCTGCTTTTCCAGCGTGGTGTTGGAAACAGATTTCAGGCTGCCATAAAAAAGAAAGAACAGCGCCAGAAAAGCGGCAAGGGGCAGTAAATATACAAGTTTTAAAAACGGAAGCTGTTTATCCCGTTCAAAACGGTTGCGGTAAAGACTCATAGTAGTTTCTCCTTTAACCGATGCTGGACATAATTCCCATAAGAGGGAAGATAACGGACATCAGAACCAGTCCCACAATAACGGATAAAATAATGACCAGAGTAGGCTCTAAAACCGATATAATGGAGCGGATTTTTCGTTCGGTTTCCCTGTCGTAGTTGTCGGCTATTTTCTGCATAACGGTATCGATGGCGCCGGTTCTGAAACCAACGGCAACCATGCGGGAGTAGAGGTTGGAGAAAATACCGGAAGCAGTCAGCGCCTCTGAAAAGTTGGCACCTTCTTTAATTGCCTTCTTGCAGGCATCGATTTTTTCCTGCATACCCTTGTGCTCCGTCAGCTCGGAAACCATATCCAGACTGTTAAAGGTGTCCATGCCGCTGCTGATGGTAAGCGCCATACCGCTTGCAAAGCGTCCGGCGGCAAGCTTCTCATAAAAGCCCTTGGTCAACGGAAAAGCGGAGAGGATGCGTCTTGAGAGGACACGTCCCTTCCTGGTCTTCGTTGACAGAAAATAGAGCGCTGCGATGACAAGCAGAATCACGACAAAGATAACGGAATAGCGGTTTAAGGAATTGCCCATATGGAGGAGCGTCCCGGATATACCGCTCATTTCGCTGCCGAGCTGGATAAAGACCTGATTAAAAATGGGCAGTACTTTGCCGAGCAGCACAAAAATGACGAGAACCATGATGCCAATCATGATGAAGGGATAACTCACGGCGCTGCGGATGCTGTCGGAAATGGAATCCTCCCGCTCATAATATGCGGCAAGCGACTGCATAACCGAGTCCAGATTACCGGATTCCTCGCCGATGGCAATCATATGCAGTACATAGTCGGGAAAGACATTAGATGCGCGCAGTGCCTCGGCAAAAGGCTCGCCCTGCCTGCAGACATCCAGTATGCCCTGTATGATGTCCTTTCCTTCCTTTGTTTTGCTGTCGTTTAGCAGGATGCTCATACTTTCCATCGGTGTGATACCGGCGTTAAACAGCATGGCAGTCTGATTGCAGAAGGAGGCAATCTCCTGATTGGATAATCTTTTTTTGCCCATTGTCTTTATTCTCCTTATTTAATATAAATATTTGACAACATAGTTACTTCCATTACTGATAAAATCTTTCAGTTCACTTTCATCGACCATGGAAGCGAAGGTAGGGTCCATAAGCTCCCATTCGTTTCCGTCGAACTGTACGATGCCGTTGACCCAGCCGACGTCGGAAATATAAGCGCTAATCCACGCGTGGTACGCATCTCCGGCGTAGCCCACTTCCAGACGGGTGGGAATCCGCTGGCTTCGCAGCATACTGGTCATAACAGCCGCATAATCAAGACATATGCCCTTGCCGCTATCTAGAACGGCATCCACATCGGGAATGTAGCCGCTGGGAACGGTTGCCGCCTTGTCGTAATCGTAGGAAATAGATTCTATCACATAGTTGTATATACTTGTAATAACGTCCAAATCGGTATTGGCGGGTTCGGCAAGCTCCTTTGCCAAAGCAACTGTCCGGCTCGAGGAGTTAAACACACAGTACTGATTGGGGTATAGGTAAGGTCCAAACTCGTTGGACAGGGTAACATTGATGGTGTCTGCCAGGCAAATCGCGTAATTGCTGTCAAAAACATTCTCTAAAATCGTAATTTCATAAGAGCCGCTGCCGGACGACAGGGGAAATGCCTCGTACTCGCTGCTGTTCAGATTGTAGGTGTAGGTAACGCCGTTGCTCCCCTTTACCTGCATTTTGACCTTGGGGCAGGTGCCGGTGTAGCATGCCATGAAATAGCCTTCCGAAGCGTTGGAGTAGTCGATGGAGGCATATTCATTGTGTGTCTCCGCCGAACCGTCTGCCGTAGGCACAAGGCAGCGGGGCGTATTGTCCCTGAGCCCTGTTTCCGGCTCGGGAGAAGTCTCCGGTTCCGGTTCAGTAGAAGCGTCCGGCTCTTCCACAGATGGTGTGGAGGAGGCAGAAGGGTCTTCATCCGGTGCAGGCGTTGTGTCATCCGGTGCGGTTGTGTCATCCGGTACCGTGGTGTCGGGACCGCCTGTTTCGTCAGTTGCCGGCGGGATGGTGCCGGGAGGCTGGAGCTCGGTGTTTGTGCCGCAGCCTGCAAGCGCCATGCATAACAAATATAAAATTAAGGAAAATATAAAAGTCTTTTTTTTCATAGCCATCCTTTAATTTATTGATTTAGCGGGGAGAAAGCCAAAGATGAAAATCTGGTGCATTCTCCAGAGGAATATAAATATTGGTCTCAGTTCCATAGTAGGAAAAAGAAATAACGCCGGTTTTTTCATTGTAGGAAAGCGCCGGCTCAATGATGCCGGAGGCAGTTTCCTGATATGCCTCACTGTAGCATATGCCGCTGCCCGATAAAGTCAACTTCAGCACATCGCCGGAGAGCGTGTCGGATATCAGTACGACCTCAGAGGCTTCGCAGCCCTTCAGAAAAGAAGCGGCAGGTGAAACAACAAGGGGCAGGACAAAGGTACAAAGCAGCAGAAGCACTGTTATGGCGAGCAGTCTGTTGTAAATACGGGTATTCAGTTTGCGGCGAAGTGCCAGCCTGTCGAAAGCCACGGTGTTCGGAGGAATATGGCATGCCTTAAACACATTCTGCAGAGTGGCGTCAGCCTGCTTTAAATCCATTTGATGTCTTTTTCTGTCAAAAAGCATATTCACACCTCCTTAACTCTTAAGCAGTACCAGTAAATGTGCGTTGCCGGAGGCAATGTAGCGTTTTACGCTGCTCCGGCTGATTTCCATCGCGGCAGCAATTTCCTGAAGCTTCATATTGTTGTAGTAGCGCATTGTCAATACCTGCTTTTCCTGAAAAGGCAGTGCATCCATGGCCTTGTTCAGACGCTCGTATTCATCCTTTTGCAGGCAGCGCGCTTCCGGATTTGCATCGGTGGAATCATCCTGCAGAAGCTCCAAAATTTCGGGATCTGCAATGTCCTGAAACTGGTTTAGCTTTTTGCTCATGTCATAACAGACATGGAAAGAAATCCGGTTCAGCCATGCGATGAATAAGGTCGGGTCGTTCAGCTTATTTAGATTTTTAAGTGCCGATATATATATTTCCTGTACCGCATCGTGGGCAAGAAAATCATCGCGCAGATAATGTCTTGCATAGTTGTATACCTTGTTAAAGGTTAAAGCATACAGCTCTGCAAAGGCATCGCTGTCATTTTGTCTGGCGCGTATCACAAGACCCGCCAGATAGGGGATATTGGATTCTTTCATAATATTACGGCGCTTTCTCTACGTGTGTCAGGAAATATGATACAGCTTGTTGTAGGTTGCGGTTAAAAGCTGAGTGAACGCCTGCACTTGTTCTTCCCCTGCCAGTGTGTAGGCGGAACGCAGCTTAATCGGTGTTTTGTCATGTTCTTCATTATATAAGGAAATCTTTGCTTCCAGTCCGGCAATACACTTCTCCATGGATTCTTTGCTGCAGTCATCGAGCACTACAACAAATTCATTGCCGCCGTTGCGGCAGACAAAGCCGGTGGAATCGCCGACCTCTTCTAATATGCCGCAGAAATCCTGAATCAGCCGGTCTCCCGCCTTGTGTCCTTCCGTCTCGTTGATGCGTTTCAGGTTGCTGATAGTAAACATGGCGCAGCCGGTATTTTGTAAGGACTTGCGGCTTGTATAGGTTCTGAAAACAGCGTCAAGACTATGTCTGTTGGGCATGCCGGTCATGCTGTCGAGGTATGCCGTCTGTGTCAGTGCATGGCTGCCGACAGCAAGGGCGCGCAGCTTGAAAAAATCGTTGAGCAGGCAGATGAAGCTGAAAATCATCAGCACCCAGATGGTGGCGCACAGGATAAAAAGAGTCCTGTCGGCATAAATCAGGTGCCTGAGCCGCGAATCCATAATAAGGGTAACAAAAAATATAATTTCAATGACTGCCAGAAGGCATAACTGTATGATTTTGGCAGTGCGGAAGGATTTGACAAATTTCTGTTCCGGCATGGACCAGGGCCTCCTTTCTGTCAGCCGCTTAAAAGTCATTTCAAGATATACTACTATTATAAAGTAATGATGCAAAAAAGGGAAGATGAAAATTCATTTTGATTAAATGAACCTTTTGGAGGAAAAAGGCAGTCTTTATACTTGAATGCATCTAGGTAATTATATAAAATGAATGAAAGGAGTCTGTATTCATTTGGACGGATTATTTGTACACGGTGTGACGGAAGTAATGAGCACTATGGACACGGCAGCACAGGGATTGGGTTACAGATTGTATGTGATTAAGGAAGGGGCAGTGCCTTTGGCGGGAAATATCGCCCACAGCGGTTTTTTTCCGGTAACAATGGCAGTGATGGCATTTATGCTTCTGGGGGCGGCAGTCGGTTTATACATTGCGGCATGCAGGCAGTACCGCCGCAGAATTGCCGAACTGACCGGACGAAAACCAAAGCCGTTTATTGGCTGGAGGCTTTGGCGGCTGAAAGAATTTGCGCAGGAGATAGAATATGAACTGACGGGAGAAAACGTATGAAGGTATTGGTGACAGGAGTAAAAGGGCAGCTCGGATATGATGTGGCAGAAGAGCTTGCAAAAAGAGGGACGGAGGTTGTCGGCGTCGATGTTGACGAGATGGACATCACGGATGAAGCAGCAGTACGAAGAGTAATTCTGGGCGCGTCGCCCGATGCCGTAATCCACTGTGCCGCTTATACGGCGGTGGACGCGGCGGAGGACAATGAGGAAATGTGCCGCAGAGTCAATGCGGACGGCACGGGGTATATTGCCAAAGTGTGCAAAGAACTTGACATTAAAATGCTCTATATCAGCACGGATTATGTGTTTGACGGACAGGGAACAAGGCCCTGGGAGCCGGACGATGAAAGAAAACCTCTCAGCGTGTACGGGCAGACCAAGTACGAGGGCGAGCTGGCAGTGCAGAATACGCTGGACAAATATTTTATCGTAAGAATTACGTGGACATTCGGTGTGAACGGCAAAAATTTTGTAAAAACCATGCTGCGTCTTGCGGAGACGAACAACAGAATCACCGTTGTAAACGACCAGTACGGTTCTCCCACGGCAACCGCAGATTTGGCAGTTCTGCTGTCAGACATGATAGAGACGGAAAAATATGGGATTTACCATGCCACAAATGAAGGTATCTGCACATGGTATGAATTTACTTGTGAGATATTCAGGCAGGCGGGCATAGACATCGAGGTGGTTCCCGTTACCACAGAAGAGTACAATGCCAAGGCAAAGCGGCCGGCAAACAGCAGGATGAGCAAGGACAAGCTGGACGCGAACGGCTTTAAGCGCCTCCCTTCCTGGCAGGATGCGCTCACGCGCTACCTTACCAAGTTAGGCAGGTATGCGCTTTAAATCTTTAAAATACTGCAAAACCCGCGAAAAAGTTATTGACAATGCATTTGCAAGCACGTATACTATCATAGTGTGCACGCAAATGCATTCTTTTTTTGTGACTTTAATATGGAAGAAGATGTATATTTGCGCAGTACATGGAAACTATTATTTTATATTCAGAAAGAGGTGAAACAGAATGCCAACATTTAACCAGTTAGTAAGAAAAGGACGCCAGACAACGCAAAAGAAGTCTACAGCACCTGCTCTGCAGAAGGGATTCAACTCTCTGCACAAGAAAGCAATCAATACTTCTTCTCCTCAGAAGAGAGGCGTATGTACCGCTGTTAAGACTGCGACTCCTAAGAAGCCTAACTCCGCACTGAGAAAGATTGCCAGAGTTCGTCTGTCAAACGGAATCGAAGTGACAAGCTACATCCCCGGAGAAGGACACAACCTGCAGGAGCATAGCGTTGTTCTGATCAGAGGCGGCAGGGTTAAAGACTTACCCGGTACCAGATACCACATCATCAGAGGTACACTGGATACAGCGGGAGTTGCTAACAGGAAACAGGCTCGCTCCAAGTACGGCGCGAAGAGACCCAAAGCTTCCAAGTAGTGACTGCGGCGGCTCGTTATAAACCGCACTGTTCACTTGTAGTCAACTGGATTCACATAACGGAACTATTTGAGTGTTGGAATTCTGTCTTGTATACAGTAATGCCGCACGTACACATAGGGAAACAATTGTGAGTACCGATGATTTAATTAACCTAACGCTTCCATGTGCCGCAAAGTTCGGGCAAAGCGTTACTATTATTAAGGAGGGAAGAATCGTGCCACGTAAAGGACATGTTCAGAAAAGAGATGTATTGGCAGACCCTTTATACGACAACAAAGTGGTAACCAAGCTTATCAATAACATTATGTTAGACGGTAAGAAGGGTGTCGCACAGAAAATCGTATATGGTGCATTTGCCAAAGTAGAAGAAAAGGCAGGCAAGCCTGCTCTGGAAGTTTTTGAAGAGGCTATGAACAATATTATGCCTGTTCTGGAAGTGAAAGCGAGACGTATCGGCGGCGCTACCTATCAGGTACCCATCGAAGTAAGACCGGATCGCCGTCAGGCACTGGGTCTCCGCTGGCTTGTAATGTTTTCTCGCAAGAGAGGCGAAAAGACCATGGAGGACAGACTGGCAAATGAGATTCTCGATGCAGCAAACAATACCGGTTCTGCTGTAAAGAGAAAAGAAGATATGCACAAGATGGCAGAGGCAAACAAGGCATTTGCACACTACAGATTCTAATTGCCGCTGTCTGAAGGACGTTTCAAGGCATATACTGACAGAAACGCCCGTTTTACTAATATAAGGAGGAAAAAACCTTGGCTGGAAGAGATTATCCATTGGAGAGAACCAGAAACATCGGTATTATGGCGCACATCGACGCTGGTAAAACAACGTTGACCGAGCGTATTCTCTATTATACCGGTGTTAATTATAAGATTGGTGATACTCATGAAGGCACTGCTACCATGGACTGGATGGAGCAGGAACAGGAGAGAGGTATTACCATCACATCTGCTGCGACTACCTGCCATTGGACTCTGGAAAAGGAGACAAAGCCCATGCCCGGGGCACTGGAGCATCGTATCAATATCATCGATACGCCGGGACACGTTGACTTCACGGTAGAAGTGGAGCGTTCTCTGCGTGTGTTGGACGGTGCGGTTGGTGTGTTCTGTGCAAAAGGCGGCGTGGAGCCTCAGTCCGAGAACGTATGGCGTCAGGCTGACACCTACAACGTTCCCCGTATGGCGTTCATCAACAAGATGGACATTTTGGGAGCAAATTTCTACGGCGCAGTAGAGCAGATTAAGACCAGGCTTGGCAAAAATGCCATCTGCCTGCAGCTGCCTATCGGCAAAGAAGACAGTTTCAAAGGAATCATTGATTTGTTTGAAATGAAAGCCTACATCTTTAATGATGATAAAGGCGAAGACATCACAGTTACAGACGACCTCGGCGACATGAAGGAGGATGCAGAGCTGTATCGTTCCGAGTTGATTGAGAAAATCTGTGAGCTGGATGATGATTTGATGATGGCGTATCTGGAGGGCGAAGAGCCTTCCGTGGAAGAATTAAAGAAGGTGCTCAGAAAGGCAACCTGCGAATGTGCGGCAATTCCCGTATGCTGCGGTTCAGCATACCGCAACAGGGGCGTACAGAAGCTTTTGGATGCAGTTCTGGAATATATGCCCGCACCTACCGACATTCCCGCAATCAAGGGCGTGGACTTGGAAGGAAACGAAGTAGAGAGGCATGCTTCCGACGAGGAGCCTTTCTCCGCGCTGGCATTTAAGATTATGGCTGACCCGTTTGTTGGAAAGCTTGCATTCTTCAGAGTATATTCCGGTACCGTGAACTCCGGTTCTTACGTACTCAACGCTACAAAGGATAAGAAAGAGCGTGTCGGCAGAATCCTGCAGATGCACGCAAACAAGAGAGCAGAGCTGGATAAGGTTTACTCCGGTGATATCGCGGCAGCGGTAGGCTTTAAGTTTACCACCACAGGCGATACCATCTGTGACGAGCAGCATCCGGTAATCCTTGAATCCATGGAGTTCCCTGAGCCGGTTATCGAGCTTGCAATCGAGCCGAAGACCAAGGCAGGACAGGGCAAGATGGGCGAGGCACTGGCAAAGCTTGCTGAAGAAGACCCGACCTTCCGCGCTCATACCAATCAGGAAACGGGACAGACGATTATTGCAGGTATGGGTGAGCTTCACCTCGAAATCATCGTTGACCGTCTGCTTCGTGAATTTAAGGTAGAGGCTAACGTAGGTGCACCTCAGGTTGCTTACAAGGAAACCTTCACAAAGCCTGTTGACCAGGAATACAAATATGCAAAACAGTCCGGTGGTCGTGGACAGTACGGACACTGTAAGGTTAAATTCGAGCCCATGGATGCAAACGGCGAAGAACTGTTCAAGTTTGAATCTTCCGTTGTCGGTGGTGCGATTCCGAAGGAATACATTCCCGCTGTCGGCGAGGGTATCGAAGAAGCTACCAAGGCAGGTATTCTCGGTGGGTTCCCGGTAGTCGGCGTTTACGCAAACGTATACGACGGCACCTACCACGAAGTCGATTCTTCCGAAATGGCATTCCATATTGCCGGTTCCATGGCATTTAAGGAAGCGATGAAGAAGGGCAATCCGGTACTTCTTGAGCCTATCATGAAAGTGGAAGTTAAGATGCCGGAAG
>CAMWLB010000061.1 GCA_947174985.1 uncultured Lachnospiraceae bacterium
CCGGCATACTTGCCTTTTCCATGGCGGCATGCGGCGGCAAAGGCGGTGAAAACCCAAATGGTGGGGCAAGTGGCGGCGGTTCCAATGGCGGCAATGGAAATCAGGGCGGACAGGACGGCGGCTATGTGTGGGTGCCAAAATACTATGACTTGTCGACGGGCGAAGGGGAGGATGTCTATTATGGCAATTTTTCCTTTATAGGCAGCAGTCTCTACTACGAAGCTACCACCTATGGAGAAGAGTCCCATAGCGGACTGATGAAGCTTGATTTGAACAATCTGGAAGCGGGCGCGGTAGAGATAGTGGATTTGGGACAGTATGAAGCGATGGACGAGGAAAGCGGGATTGAGACGTACGTGTCAAATTTGGCGGTAAGTGAGGATGGCAGCCTGTTTCTGCTGCTGCGGCTTGTTCCCATCCTTTCGGGCGATGCAACGGATGCGGACTGGCAGAGACGGGAGCGGGAAACTACGTACCACGTGAAAAAGATTGCGGAGGACGGCTCTGAGGTGTTTGATGCCGATGTGACGGATGCGCTGCGTATGGTCGAGAACTCCTGGCCGCAGCAAATTCTGGCAGATAAAGAAGGTAATTTCTATATCCACGATGGCAACAATTATGCATGGATATTTGACAAGGAGGGAAACCTTACGGCTTCCGTACCGCTCTCTCAGGGCGGTCAGTGGAGCTATATTCAGTCGATGGCGATTCTGCCGGACGGCAGGGCGGCGATCTTACAGAATGGCTCCGGTGATATGGAGATACAGGTTTATAATGCGGATACGAGGCAGTTTTCGGATACATACGACAAGCTTCCGCCCAACTGCTATAATTCTGATATGAGCATGGGACCGAACGGCGGCGTTCTCTTAAAAGGGGATGGCATGCTGTGGGAGTATGATCTGGAGAAAAAGGAATACACCGAAGTTTTAAACTGGATAAACTGTGATATCAATGAAGATTATGTGCAGGCTTCCGCAGCTTTATCGGACGGCAGGATTGCAGTGTATACCAGGGATTGGGGTACAGATGAGCAAGGTCTGACGTTGTTAGAGTGGACGCCTGCCTCAGAAGTAGTACAGAAGGTGACGGTTACACTGGGCTGCATGAGCGTCAGCCAGTCTATGCAGTCAGCCATTGTCAATTTCAACAAGACGAACGACAAGTACCGGGTTGAGATAAAGGAATACGCCGCTTCGGTTGACTGGTCGGTGGAAAATGCATATGAGGATGCGAGAACGCAGTTTTATAATGATATCCTGACGGGCAATGCGCCGGATATGTTTATTGCGGGCGATATCGATTTAAAGATGTTTGCCCAGAAGGGACTGATGGAGGATTTATCTTCCTATCTGGACGGCAGCACGGTGTTAAGGCGTGCAGATTTGTTTGAATCCGTATTAAATGCTTATACCATCGGCGGAACTCTGTGCGCCATACCTTCCAGCTTTACGGTGACGACGCTGGTGGGCAGGACCTCTGAACTGGGAGAAGAGCCCGGCTGGACCATGGCGGATATGGTGGCGTATGCAGAGCAGTATCCGGATGCCGATATTTTCCCGCATGCGACAAAGGACAGAGTATTAAGCAGCTGCATTATGTTTGATTTTGATGCATGGGTGAACTGGGAGACGGGAGAGTGCTTCTTCGATACGCCGGAGTTTAAGGCGGTGCTGGAGTTTGCCAACAAATATCCGATGGAAACCAGTTACGAAGGTCCTTCAGAGCCGATACTGCTGATGAACCACAGTGCGCTGCTGCAGAACTACTCGTTCTCTGACCCACAGGACTGGCAGGTCAGCGCGAGAATGTTTGACGAGCCGATAACTGCAATCGGATATCCTTCGTCGAATACAAACGGTGTGCTGGTTTCGGGGCGGGACGGCGTATGTATCAGTTCCTCTTCTCAAAATAAAGAGGCGGCGTGGACGTTTATTGAGTTTATGCTGGCATCTTCTACAGAGGCAAATGGATTTTTTATGTGGGGTTATCCCATCAGCATAACTGCCTACAACAAGGAAATGGAAGAAGCGATGGAGGCAGATTACCAGCTTGACGAGGAGGGCAATCCTGTGCTCGACGAGAACGGCGAGCCGATAGAGGTGTCCCACCACAGCTATGGCTGGGGGGATGATTTTGAGATGTATATCTATTCTGTCAAGCAGGAGGAGGCGGATTCTCTTATGAAGCTTATCAATTCGGTTGACGGAATCTACCAGTATAACAACAGTCTGATGAGCATTATTGAGGAGGAAACGGCGCCGTATTTTGCAGGACAGAAGAACGTGGACGAGGTAGCGGATATTATCCAGAGCCGTGTACGTATATATATTAACGAGAGCAGATAGGCAGATTCATTCTTCACAGAGATGGGAGCGTTTTATAGTGCGTAAGGAAAGAAACAAAACTGCGCCGGTAAAGAAGATAAAACCGGCAAAGGTAAAGACAAAGGCGACGAAACGCCTGAGAAAGCAGAAAATAGGCTCGGGGCTGTATCTGGCCCCCAGCTTTCTGGGGGTTATGATGTTTTACATCATACCCTTTGCCGTGATTATCTTTTATTCCATGGTGGATAATCCCATCAGCAAGAATTTCGTGCTGATGGACAATTACAAGAGGGTAGCGCAGAATGCGGCTTTCAAGACGGCAGTCACCAATACCGCTGTGTTTTCGGCAATCGCGGTGCCCCTTGCCGTTGTGCTTTCCCTGATTCTTGCCATGGTGCTGGATACCAAGCTGCCTTTCAGAAGTCAGTTCAGGACCTTCTTTTTGAGTCCCATGATGGTGCCGGTGGCGTCCATCGTGCTGATATGGCAGGTGCTTTTCCACTATAACGGTGCAATCAATGATGTGCTGGTGTCTTTGGGCGGCGGCAAGATTGACTGGATGAAATCCCAGTATTCGCAGATTGTTATTATCATTCTGTTTCTGTGGAAGAACCTTGGCTACAATATGATTCTGTTTATGGCGGCGTTAGCAAGCATTCCTAAAGATATTCTGGAGGTTGCGCGTCTGGAGAGCGCGACGCCCCTGCAGACATTCTTCTTTATTAAGTTAAGATATTTATCCTCCACAATACTATTTGTGACGATTATGTCCCTGATAAACTCCTTCAAGGTTTTCAGGGAAATATACCTGCTTACGGGAGATCATCCTTACGATTCCATTTATATGCTGCAGCACTTTATGAACAATGCCTTTGCATCCCTTGATTACCAGAGGCTGTCGGCTGCGGCAATCATGATGTCGCTTGTTATGATTGTCATTATCGGCACATTGTTTCTTGTGGAAAATCACTTCGGAAAGGATGTGGAAGGATGAGCGGAAACAGAAAAGGAAAGCCGCAGCGCGAATTTTCGGCGAAGCGGGTTAAAAATGCGGCGAAGCGGAAAAAACGAATACATACAGTTAAAATCGCGCTTGCCACTCTGGTGGCGGCAGCCTTTGCCGTGCTGTTCCTAATGCCCATTATACTGACGATTACAAATTCTTTTATGTCCTCTTCTGAGATATCCGCGAATTACGGTTCCGTGTTTGCGACAAATTCCCGGGGCGGCAAGGTATATATATCGGAAAAGGTAAACCTTAAATTCATACCGGATATGGTGTCATTCAGCCAGTATATCACGGTTTTGTTTAAGAGTCCGCAATACCTGTTAAAGTTTTGGAATTCTGTCGTGCTGGTAGGACCCATTGTGTTTTTTCAGCTTCTGATTGCGGCGCTTGCCTCCTATGGCTTTACGAGGTATAGGGGGCGGATTCGGGAGATTATCTTTTTCTCATACATTATATTGATGCTGATGCCGTATCAGGTAACGCTGGTTCCCAACTATCTGGTGGCGGGCTGGTTTAAGACACTGGATACTTACTGGGCAATCTGGCTGCCGGGAATTTTTTCACCCTTCGCCGTGTTTTTGCTGACAAAGTTCATGCGGCGTATCCCGACGTCCGTGATAGAAGCGGCACAGATTGACGGCGCAGGTGAATGGCAAATATTTAAGAGAGTCTGTATGCCTCTCTGTAAGGGTGCGATATGTTCGGCAGCGATTCTCGTATTCATCGACTACTGGAACATGGTGGAGCAGCCGCTGATTCTGCTTTCCGATGCGGAGAAGCATCCGCTCTCGGTATTCCTAAGCAAAATCAATTCAGGAGAAATCGGGCTTGCATTTGCGGTGGCGACCATCTATATGGTTCCCAGCTTGTTGGTTTTTCTATATGGAGAAGAATATCTGGTAGATGGAATTACCTATCAGGGTGGTATAAAAGGTTAAGAGCCAAGGAGGAAGAAAATGAACGAGAAAAAAGGCAAACGGAGAGAATGGGTCAAGACGGCCGCTATCGTATTCTTATCGGTACTGCTGGTGCTGACATTTTTCTCCAATACAATTATGAATTATTCTCTGCCGGAGGTTGCGGTTCAGTACATTACTTCCGGTACGATAACGGCAAAGGTCCGCGGCACAGGTACAGTGGAGAGCGGAGATTTGTATGAGGTAAAGGCGACCGAGAGTCGTAAGGTGCAGAGCGTGGAGGTCCGCGTGGGCGACCATGTGGAGATAGGAGACGTTATCTGCTATCTTGCCGATGAGGAAAGCGAAGAGTTGAAGGCGGCAAGGGAAGCGTTAGAGCCGCTGTACGATTCACTGGAAGCGGCACAGCAGGCGTACAATGCGGCTTTGCTCACCGGTGATCTGAGTGTTGCGGCAATGCAGGGCGCGGGCAGTGCGGAATCCGCAACCAGCTACCGTAACCGTCTGATTGCAGCGCAGTCTGTTGTGGAAAACCTGGAACAACAGTTAAAGGATATGGAACCTTCCTATAATGCTGCTAAGGAAGCCAAGGAAGCGGCTGACCAGGCGCTTACAGAGGCGCAGAACAAGCTGAAGAATTTAAATAACTGGATACAGTATAATCAGGACGTCAGCAGCGGAAACCCGGGCGTGGCGGATTTGATAAAGCAGAAGGACGAAGCGCAGCAGATAGCGTTAGAGGCGCAGAATACGGCAAACCGCGCCGCAGCGGAGCTGACACGGATAGAGACGGAAAGAGGGAAGATTGAAACGCAGCTTGCACTTGCCAGGACGGATGTATCGACGCTTGCGGGAGAAATCAATACGGCGCTCCGTCTGAGCCAGTTAAACGACGCCATCAAGGATGCAAGGGCGGCAATTGCAAAGCAGGAAGAGAAGATAGCAGAGCTGGAAGCAAAGGCGGTAGGCGCTTCCATCAATGCGGAGATTGCGGGAACCATTGTCACCATCAATGTAGTTGCCGGCGGCAAGACGACAAACGGCGGAGAGTCCACGGTGGCGGTTATCCAGCCGGAGGGCAAGGGCTTTACCTTAAGCTTCTCCGTCACGACAGAGCAGGCAAAGCGGATTTCCGTGGGCGACCCTGCAGAGCTGGTAAATTCATGGTGGTACAGCAATGTGACGGCGACGGTTGCGTCCGTCAAGCCGGATCCGCAAGACCCGTCGAGAAGCAAACTGGTGACCTGTAATCTGGACGGCGATTTGACGGCAGGGCAGACATTGAGCCTGCAGATTGGGCAGAGAAGCCAGAACTATGATATGATAGTACCGAACAGCGCTATCAGAGAGGATAACAACGGTAAATTCATTTTGGTTGTGGAGGCAAAGAGCAGTCCTCTCGGAACCAGATACTACGCAGTGAGATATGATGTAGAGGTATTGGCTTCCGACGACACGCAGTCAGCTATAAGCGGCGGTCTGTATGGGTACGAGTCCGTGATTACAACCTCCACAAAACCCGTAGAGGCGGGACAGCTTGTCAGACTGCCGGATTAAGGGAGGCACGTAAATGTTAAAAAAATTCATGCAAAAGCTGACAGGCAGAAATATTGCGCTTTTCGGAAGCGGGCTTGCGGCGTTGATTCTGGGGCTTGTACTGGTCGGAATCGGCAGACACAGGGCGGGCAGTCTGGATACGCAGAATATGGCTGCAAGGTGGTCGGCAAAGGGTAATGCGTCGCAGATTAGCTGTTTTTTCTCGAGGGAATCCGGCGTGACTGCGGACAGCATTATCAACTTTGAACACGCATTGGATAAGGCATTGGAGGAAGCTTCCATTGTTTCGGAGTCGGAAAATGCAAATGCGCGTCTGTGGGCGGATGCCTACAGCGCCACGGGAAAGGTGGCGATACAGAGCAGTCGTGCTTCCATAGAAGTACAGGCGGTTGGAATCGGCGGCGATTTCTTTCTGTTTCATCCGCTAAAGCTCTTGTCGGGTTCCTACTTTTCGGGCAATGATGTGATGAAGGACTATGTCGTTCTGGATGAGGACGCCGCGTGGCAGCTCTTTGGTTCCAATGACATAGCAGGGCAGATAGTCACGATAAGGGGGATTCCCCATATTGTGGCAGGCGTTATTGAGCGTGAGGAGGGAAGGCTCGCCAAGGCGGCGGGACTGGATTCTTCGGTAGCCT
Organism: uncultured Lachnospiraceae bacterium; assembly: GCA_947174985.1. Classification (GTDB taxonomy): domain Bacteria; phylum Bacillota; class Clostridia; order Lachnospirales; family Lachnospiraceae; genus Acetatifactor. The sequence continues at coordinate 6,449 of CAMWLB010000061.1, forward strand.
ATGTTTCCTACGAGACCTTGAGTCGGTATGGGACCAATTACGGGCTGAATACCTACGAGCTTGTCATGCCCAATCCCGTGAGCGGATATGCAAAGCAGTATGTATCAGAGCATATCGGTGTTGCGGAAAATGAAGTGGAAATCGTGGAAAACAGCACACGGTATAGTATTCCTTCCCTTTTTAAGCTGTTGATGCAGTTTGGTACCCGTTCCATGAACGGCAAGGCGATTATTTATCCCTACTGGGAGAATATTGCAAGGGGAAATGAAGATATACTGGGACTGTTGTTTGTCTTTACGATAATATTGTTTTTGTATCCAGCAGTGCTGCTTCTGGTCGTGTTGATAAGAGCGTGGAAACGCAGGACATGGACGGCAAAGAGCGTGTGGCTGGCGGTGAAGGATAAGCTGGAGCGGCTCAGGGAGCGCTGGTGGGCAGTGCAAAAACGGTGGAAGGAGAAGACGCCCAAGGCACCAAAGGAGCCCAAGGCACCAAAGGTGCCTAAGAAACCGAAAGAGCCGAAGAAGCCTAAGGTGCTATAGGAGCCAAAATGAGGAGGAAGATTATGAAAAAGTGGAAGAGGGTATTAGCCCTGCTGCTGGTGGCAGTCACGGCAATCGGTCTTGCCGGCTGCGGCGGCAGCAAGAATAATGTGAACGCTAACGAGGAAGCCAAAAAGTTTGTGTATCGGCTGAAGGATATCGATACGGGTTCACTTTTTGACAATGCGAATGTACAAAGTGTGCTTTACACCAATGGCAGAATTTATGCCCTGACAGGAGAGAGCTATTGGGATGAGATGACGGGCTGGGTCATCAACCTTGTGTCCATGAATGAGGACGGCAGTGACGTGCGGACCACAGAGATTATGAGCACCCTGCGCGAAAACCCGGACTGGATGCCTGAGGAGTGGAAGGAGCCGGATGAAGGCTATATGGGTGAAGAAAATGGCGCTCCGGAGCCAAACGAGGAACCGGAGACGGATGATGAGGCAGAGATGCCTGTGGATGAAGTGGAACCGGAGACGGAGCCCGAAACGCAGGTATATAGTGATACCTATATCAGTACGACCCAGTTGACGGAAAACAATGTCTATCTGGTTGTAGAGAGCAATTCTTATTCCATCGATGCGATGGGTAATTATATGCCGGGAGAAAGTACGCTTGTTATGCATATCTATGATTTAAATGGTGAAAAGCAGGGCGAGCTGATGTTAAACGACGACCCGGACACGTATATGTGGGTGCGCAGTATATGTGCGGACCGGAACGGCAATGTGGCGATTTCTCTTGATGAAGAGGTGTGGATATGTGATGTGACGGGAAAAGTTCTCTCCAAAATACCCGTTGACACACAGTCATTCTATATGGAGACTGCTCTTATCGACAAAGAAGGATATTTGGATTTAATCTGTTACAATAATGAGTGGACGAAAATTACCGCTAAAAGATACAACATGCAGACAGGTGCATCGGTGGGTGATATTGAACTGCCGGGCAGTCTGACTAATTTTGGTTTGCAGCCGGGCAGAAACTGGGACTTTTTTATGACCAATTCAAACGGTGTGTTTGGCTACAATATAGGCGATGAAGAAGCTACCCAGATTTTAAGTTATATCAATTCTGACATTGATAATTCCACAATCCGCTCGATTTATGAGATGGAGGAAGGAAAGATAGCTGTTACCTACCGTGATGACGATTGGAACATGCATATGGCGGTGGGCACCTATGTACCGCCTGAGGAGATTCCGGACAAACAGGCGATTATGATTGCCTGCTCCTATTTGAGCTGGAATATGCGCAGGAGAGTGGTTGCTTTCAACAAAGAAAGCGAGCTGTACCGCATCGTGGTAAACGATTATTCTATCTACAATACGCAGGAGGATTACACCGCGGGTGTGACCAAGCTCAACAATGATATTATATCGGGGCAGGTTCCGGATATTCTGGTGTTGAACAGTGATATGCCTGTTAATTCTTATATTGCGAAGGGCTTGTTTGCGGATATCGGAAAGATGATAGAGGCGGATGAGGAGCTGAACCTGGAAGATTATATGACAAACGTGTTCGATGCGTATTCCGTGAACGGTAAGCTATACAGTATCATTCCGGCATTTAATATAGCCACTGTCATGGCAAAAACGGCTGATGTAGGCGAGACTCCGGGCTGGACGATGGCGGATTTGAAGGATTTGATGGCAGCGAGGCCTGAGTCAAGTGCGTTTGGAATGTCTACGACGAGAAGTGAAGTCCTGTGGCAGATAATGCGTTATTCCGGTTCCCGCTTTGTGGACGGAGAGAGTGGAAAATGTCATTTTGACACGCAGGAGTTTATCGACATGCTGGAGTTTGTGGCGCAGTTCCCCGAGGAGTTTGACTGGGACAATGAGGGTGAGGACTTCTGGCAGGATTACGATACGCAGTACAGAAGCGGCAAAACGCTTTTAATGCCTGTAACTATCAGCGATTTTAGCAGTTACCTTTACTGGGCGCATGGACAGTTTGGCGAGCCGGTGACGCTGATTGGTTTTCCGGCAGAGGAAGGAATCGGTGCAGTAATCAATGCGGAAGACCAGTATGTGATTTCAGCCAAATCCGCGAATAAGGAAGGCGCATGGGAGTTCCTTCGTTATTATCTGACAGAAGAGTATCAGAAGAGTGAAGAGATGTATGGAATGCCGGTTCTCAGAGAAGCTGTCTTAGAGAAGCTGGAAAGGGCAAAGGAGAGACCTTACTGGGAGAATGAAGACGGAACAAAAGAGTATTACGACATGACTTACTGGATTGGAGATGAGAGGATTATCATAGACCCGCTTTCCGATAAAGAGGCTGATGACCTGCTTTCCTATATTGAATCTGTCAACATGTCGAATTACTATGATGAAAGCCTCTCCAACATTATCTCAGAGGAGGCGGATGCCTTCTTTAAAGGGGATAAGACGGCGGAAGAGGTTGCAAAAATTATCCAGAGCCGTGCGCAGGTTTACATCAACGAGAGCAGATAGTGAGCTTCGGTCAGTTCATGGCCGTGCTCGCGAAGCCAGAGCCTGTGAACAGCGTAGTCGGGCATAATGCCTGCAACCTTTTTCCAGAAGGCGTCGGAGTGGTTCATATGCGTTAAATGGCAAAGCTCGTGGACAATGACATAGTCAATGACCGCGGGCGGCGCCATCATAAGACGGTAATTAAAAGACAGAGTACCCGTTTGGGAGCAGCTTCCCCAACGGGTTTTCTGATTTCTGATGGAAATTTTGGTATAAAAGCCGCCCGTCAGCCTCTGCAGTTCGGCGCAGCGCCTTGGAAAATAAGCTTTCGCGGCATTCAGAAAGCGTTTTTTCAGGATTTCAGCCTGCTTCTGTTCGGCAGGGGAGAGTGCCTGCTCTGCATTGTCCGCAAGGCGGGAGAGCAGTTTTTCATGGTTTATGCGTATCCATTCCCGCTTTTCTTCAATAAAGCGCTGTGCGGTGCCCAGACTTGTATAAAAGGGGACGCGCACATGTACCGTGGCGTCCTCCTTTATTTGGATGCTGATGCTTTTTCTGTGTGAAAAATGGATTGTGCAGGGGAGCATGCAGCCCTCGTCTGCAAAATACAGATTGTAAATACTGTCTTTTTTCTCTTTCATGGAAAAGCCTTTCTTTTTACAAACGCTTCTTTAGATGGCAAACTGCGCCATATATAGGTCGTAGTAAGCGCCCTTCTTTGCAATCAGTTCAGCCGCAGTTCCCTGCTCTAAGATACCGCCCTTGTCAATGACGAAAATACGGTCCGCCTTTTGAATGGTGGAGAGGCGGTGCGCAATGACGAAAGAGGTTCTGCCGGCAAGCAGGGTTTCAATGCCTTTCTGCACCAGAAGCTCCGTCTGCGTGTCAATGCTCGAGGTTGCCTCGTCCAGTATCAGGATGCGGGGCATGGAGACAAAGGTGCGCGCAAAGGCGAGAAGCTGTTTCTGTCCGATGGAGAGCCCGCCGCCGCGCTCGGTGAGAACGGTGTCATAGCCCTTTTCCAGCTTGGAGATAAAGCCGTGGGCGCCCACTGCCTTTGCAGCAGCCACAATCTCCTCGTCCGTGGCATCGAGCCTGCCGTACCGGATATTTTCCTTGACGGTGCCGGAAAAGAGGAAATTGTCCTGTGTCATAATGCCCATATTGCTGCGCAGACTTTCCAGCGTTACGTCACGCACATCAGTCCCGTCAATCCGCACATGCCCGTCTGTCACATCGTAGAAACGGCTGATCAGGTTGACGATTGTGGTCTTGCCCGCGCCGGTGGGGCCCACAAGCGCAATGGTTTCGCCGGGTGTGATGTGGAAGCTTACATGTTCAAGCACCTTGATATCCGGTGCGTCTGTGTAGGCAAAGGTAACGTCCTCAAAGGAAACCCCGCCGGTGATGTCAGAGAGCGTTTCCGCCGCCTCTTTGTCTGTGATGGCGGGAGGGGTGTCCAGCACCTCAAAAACACGGTCCGCGGCAGCAATGTTGGTGATAATCTGATTGTAAAAGCTGCTCAGGTTGGCAATCGGGTTCCAGAACATATTAATATAGTAGCCGAAGGCAATCAGCAGGCCCGCTGATACGTTATCGATGCCAAGCACCACAATGCCGATGTAGTAGAGCGCAATCGTACTCACACCCCAGCAGATATCGATAAGGGGACCGAAAGCATCGTTTAGGCGGACGGCGCTTTTAAATGCGTTAAAATGCTCTGCAACCAGCTCGTGGAAGGTCTTCTTTGTCTCATCCTCGGCAGTAAAGCTCTGGATAATGCGGATGCCGGAGATATCCTCATGGATAAAAGCGTTGAGATTGGAGGATTTTTTCCGGAAAGCGCGCCAGCGCTTGTGGGAAAAGGTAGTGATTAAGGTAAGGCCGATAATCAGCACCGGAAGCGTGGAAAGGCTTGCCAGCGCCAAAAGCGGGCTTTTCACCACCATAATCACCACAACGGCGCATATGGTAATAAAGTCGGGTATCAGCGTGGTAACACTGTTGTTCAGCACTTCCTTTAAGGAATTGATATCTCCGATGATGCGGGAGAGTATCTTGCCGGTAGGCCGGCTGTCAAAAAAGTGAAAGTCGAGGGTCTGGATATGGGTGTAAAGCTCCTGCCGTATGGTGAGCAGCACACTGTTGCAGACCTTTGCCATAACGTACATACGCAGTTTTACCAGCGCTATCATGACGACATTCAAAACCACAGCAAAGAGAATGAGGAAGACCAGCCCCCTGTAATTGCCCTTTGCAATATAGTCATCGATGGCGGATTCTATGATAAGCGGATTGATAAGGGAAACCAGCACACAGTATGCCATGATGAAGAGAACACCGATAATTTCTTTTTTATAATGAAGAAGATAGGAGAAGAGCCGAAGCAGTGTCTGCAGTTTACCGGTCTCCACTGTCTTCTCATCGTCTTTAAATGAGTTGATGGGCATGGATTACGCCTCCTTTTCCATTAAAAATTCGCCGTACTGCGCCATGTAGGTCTCGTAGTACAAGCCGCGCTGTTTTAAGAGTTCTTCGTGTGTGCCGCGTTCCGCAATATGCCCGTCTTTAAGAAAAATGATTTCGTTGGCATGGCGGACAGCGCTGATGCGGTGGGCGATGATAATTTTGGTCGTGTCCTTCAGTTCCTTCAGGGTTTTGAAGATTTCATGCTCCGTCTCCATATCGAGTGCGGAGGTGGAATCGTCCAAAACCAGGATTGGCGCTTTTTTGGACAACGCCCTTGCAATGC
>CAMWLB010000062.1 GCA_947174985.1 uncultured Lachnospiraceae bacterium
TAATTTGCTGGAAGTGCTTGCGCGGCATGTGGCTATGCTTCCCACGGAGAGAGGGCTTGACCACTGGCCAAACATTTACTGTGGCGTGCTGGCATTTGTGCTGGTTCCGGTATATTTCTTCCACAAAAAGATTCCGCTGAAGCAAAGAATCGGGCGTTTTCTTCTTTTGGCGGTTATGCTCTTTGGTTTTTCAGTCAATATGGCGGATTTTGTCTGGCATGGATTGAACTATCCGGATTCGCTTCCTGCAAGACAATCTTTTCTTTATATATTTGTGATTTTGTCCATGTGCTTTGAGGCGGTATACCGCAATGCGGAAAACAGCGACGGGTGCAGGATTGTCGGCGCTTTCTGTGGTTTTTTACTGCTTGCCGCCTGCGGACTGTTTGTGACGACGGACGGATTGACTGTTGAAGTCATGACCTGCACTTGGATTTTCCTTGCGGGATATCTGCTGCTGCACATGGTTTTCAGCCGGCATTTTCGAAAGCGTTTTCGGGGCAAGAAAGCATTAAGAAAGCTGACGGTTTATGGAAAGTGGGCGATTCTGGTTTTAGTGGCGGTGGAAGCGATACTGAATATGGAGGACACGAGTATCCGGACGGTGCAGAGGGCGTACTATGTGAACCGCGTGGCGGAATACAGAGAGCTTGCAGATAGTATTGCAGAGCAAGATGACGGGATATACCGGTTTGAAAGTGCGGACCAGATGACGAAGAATGATGGGACGCTTGCCCATTATCCTTCCGCTTCTGTATTTTCTTCTACCGTAAATGGCAGTGTGAAGGATTATTATAATGCGTTCGGTATGGGAGGGAGCAAGGTTTCGTATTATTATAGGGGAGCTACGCCTTTCACCGGTGCACTTTTGGGAGTCAAATATACTTTTGCCGGAGAGGAATTGGATGACACAGCCCTATATGAGTTTGTTGACAGGAGTGGTGACACATATGTCTACCGTAATCGCTACGCCCTGACGCTTGGGTTTGTCCTGACGAAGGAATTGACAGCGGATTTGGAAGAAGCTTACGAAAATGCAGGAAATGCAATTGTATTACAAAATAACATCGCAAAACAATTATGTGGAAAAGCTTTGTTTTCCGGTATCAGCGGGCGGGAAACAGAGACGGACGGAAAGCTTATCAAGGTCAGCATAGAAGAAGATGGGCATTTGTACGGGATTGTATTGCAAAAGCCGGATAGTGATTTTGTGCTGACAAGGGGGGAGGAAACCACAGAACTGAAAGGTAGTGATGACTATCTTTTGGATTTGGGTTACTTTACCGCAGGGGAGCAGTTTTCGCTTGCTGCCGGAGAAGAGGAGAGCATCAGTGTCAGGCTATACAGATTGCATACAGAGGCACTTGCAGAGGTACTTGCTGTGCTGGGGGAGCAGCCCTTTTTGGCTGACACACGTATCGAGAACGAATTGACCGGTACAGTTGAAGCAAAACAGGATGGCATATTGATTTTATCCGTGCCTGCAGAACCGGGCTGGAGTGTGTATGTGGACGGTGCAGAGACAGAATATGAGAAATTTTTGGATTGTTTCATAGCAGTACCGGTGACACAGGGACAGCACACGGTAAAGCTTCAGTATATGGTGCGCGGTTTATGGCAGGGGATTCTCTGCAGCCTGATATGCCTGCTGGTGTTTGTCGGAATTGTCGCAAGAGATAGAAAGTGGAAATAAAAGAGAGGAAGAGAAGAATATGAGAAAGAGTGGTATTTTGCTGCCGGTGTCGAGCCTGCCTTCCCGATACGGTATCGGTACATTTTCAAAGGAGGCATATGAATTTGTGGATTTTCTGCGGGACGCAGGGCAGAAGCTCTGGCAGATTCTGCCTTTGGGGGCGACCGGCTATGGGGACTCGCCCTATCAGTCTTTTTCCACCTTTGCGGGCAACCCCTACTATATAGATTTGGAAAAGTTTATAGAACAGGGCTGGCTGACGGAGTCGGAATGTGACGCCTGTGATTTTGGGGGCAGCGAGGAATATGTGGATTATGAAAAAATGTATTTTTCCCGTTTCGTGTTACTGCGCAAGGCATTTGAGAAAGCTTTTGCAGGAGGCTTTGGAGAAAACCACGATTATCTTCGGTTTGTGGAGGAAAATAAGGACTGGCTGGAGGACTATGCGCTGTTTATGACAGTGAAAAACAGTTTTGACGGCGTAGCTTTCAGCGAGTGGGACGAGGATATCAGGCTGCGGAAGCCGGAGGCTTTGCAGGCGTACAGGGAAAAATATGAGACAGATTTGGCATATTACCGCTTTGAACAGTATCAGTTTTTTACACAGTGGAAGGCGTTAAAGGCATATGCCAATCAAAATGGAATCGAAATTGTCGGGGATATTCCCATTTATGTAGCGTTTGACAGTGCGGACACATGGGCAAATCCGGAGCTGTTCCAGTTAGATGACAATGGTATGCCGTCTGCGGTTGCGGGCTGCCCGCCGGATGCGTTTTCGGCGACCGGTCAGCTGTGGGGCAATCCGTTGTACGACTGGACATACCATGAGAGCACGGGCTTTGCGTGGTGGATGAAGAGGATAGCCTGCTGCTATGAGCTCTATGATATTGTGAGAATCGACCATTTCAGGGGGTTTGACGAATATTGGGCAGTTCCTTATGGGGATGCGACGGCAGAGCGTGGCAAGTGGTGTAAGGGTCCCGGCTATGCCCTGTTTGAGACGATGAAGCGGGAGCTTGGCGAAAAGCGGGTCATTGCAGAGGACCTGGGATTTCTTACACAGAGTGTGCTGGATTTGGTAGAGAAAACGGGTTATCCCGGCATGAAGGTTTTACAGTTTGCATTTGAGTCGGGGGCACACAATGACTATCTGCCCCACAATTACATGAAAAACTGCGTGGTTTACACCGGTACGCACGACAACGATACAACACTTGGCTGGTATGAATCTCTTCCCGACTGGGCGAAGGATTTTGCCTGTGAATATCTGAACATAAAAAAAGAGGAAACGGAGACCGGATGGATGTTTATTCGGGCAGCAATTTCCTCTGTGGCAGATACAGCCATTATTCCCCTGCAGGATTATCTGTGTCTCGGCAAGGCGGCTCGCATCAACATACCGTCCACATTAGGTGATAACTGGAAGTGGCGGATGCAAAAGGGTGTATGTACCGGTGCACTTGCCGAACGAATCGGCAGGCTGTGCAGACTGTACGGCAGATAGATAGCCGGTACAGAGTGCAGCCAAATCATTACAGCTTGCGCATACTTAAATACGAATTGTGATAGGAGGCGTTGTAGGTAACGTCCTCCTTGAACCAGTCGGGCGGCAGGAAAGTTTCTGCCGCATTTTTACTGCCAAATTCGACTTCGGCAAGAATCAGCGGCGCAAAGGGAGGTTCAAAAACATCCAACTCAATGGTGAGGGAGTAATCCTCGGGCGGTTTTGGTCCGCCTGCTGCAAACTGTGGGTGAAGAAGAGGAATCAAATACCTTTTTTTGGTGATGATATTGCCGTCTGCCTTGGTGAGAAGGTGGTAATAGGATTCCTTGTTGAGCGGAAGATTGTACTCCTCACGGGTCATCATTCCCTGTCCTTTATAGGTCATATAAAACTCGTCGTCCTCCCTGCGGATACGGATGACAGGGTCGGTATTCAGATAAGCCTGCTCGATGGTGTGAACAGGATAGAGGTCAAGATTGTCAGGAAGCTGCTTTATTGTAAATTTACGTTCGATTTCCATGGTGGTTCTCCTTTGCCAGTGTTTCTAATGTTATTATACAGCTTTTTTGTGTGAAAACAAGAGAACGCCTGAAAAATTCATTTGATTTTAGAGAAGCAGATGGACAAAAATGCCGGAGGGCGGTAAAATAAAAGCATTAAAGTTCAGTATGGAGGTAGGACAGGATATGAGCAGAATAGCAGTATTTTTGGCGACAGGGTTTGAGGAGATTGAAGGGCTTACAGTGGTGGATTTATGCCGGAGAGCGGGAATTGAAGTGAACACTGTGGCTGTTACAAAAGAGGACGGTGAAGGCGCCTGTTACGTGACCGGCTCCCACGGCATTACGGTGCGGGCGGATATGGCGTTGGCTGAAGTGGACTTTGACGGGCTGGATATGATAGTACTGCCGGGCGGTATGCCGGGAACCCGTAATCTGGAGGCATGTACGCCGCTTATGCAGAAGCTGGATACCTTTTATGAGGCAGGCAAATGTATCAGTGCCATCTGTGCCGCTCCCAGCATATTCGGACACAGGGGATATCTGGAGGGTAGGAATGCCTGCGCCTATCCCGGCTTTGAGAAAGAGCTTGCCGGCGCAAAGGTAAGCGCGGGTCCGGTGGAAGTTTCCGACCATGTCACCACCTCAAGAGGACTGGGCACAGCAATTCCCTTTGCCCTTGCCATTGTGGAACGCTTCTGCGGCAGCGACAAGGCGGAGGAACTGGCTAAGGGCGTGGTTTATAAGTAGGGCGGTTTGCAGATGATTGCGAAGTCCAAATGGCTGGCAAATGTACAAAATCACTTGTCTTGTTTCTTGGTACAATTCTGCTCTTGGCGGGGTGTGCGGGCACCAGTCAGAAGAACAACCACGTATCAACTATTTTGTAATAGAAGGAGATGCTCTGATTTTCCAATCAGAAGGTTCTGACAATTTTATCTATATCAAAGTCTCAGAAGGAGAAAAATTTTTTGCAGAATAATGCAGCTATTTCAGAAGCTGCATTATTCTGTTTTGTCTTTTGCTACGTTCAGGCTCCACTGCCGGCGTCACTCGCTGCAAACCCAATACATACCCTATTGCGGAACAGTCCCCCAACAATACCGTTGACAATCCCACTCACATACAATAAAATAACAACATCTAAATCAATCTAAACTTCAAAACACTTCGGCTGTGTCAGCCTAATTTCAGTATTGCAGTCATAATCAAAAAAAATTATAATGGAGGTAGTGAATGGAAAACAAAAGAGGAAAAGTAAACAGGACGTACAAAGACCGCTTATTTAAGCTGATTTTTAAGGAAAAGAAAGACCTGATGCAGCTTTATAACGCAATTAACAATACATATTATGACAATCCCGATGAGATTGAAGTGAATACCATGGAAGATGTCGTATATATGGGAATGAAGAATGACGTCTCGTTTTTGATTAAAGATGTATTGAATCTCTATGAGCATCAGAGCACATACAGTCCGAATTTACCGTTAAGAGGATTATTTTATTTTGCTGATTTGTATCGAAAAATGACGGAAGGCGACCGTGATATTTACAGCAGCAGACAGATACAGCTTCCTTTTCCGCAGTTTGTCGTATTTTATAATGGTATGAAGGAAGAGCCGGAGCGGCAGATATTATATCTGCATGAGGCATTTTCAAAAAAGAACGATTGGGGCAAGGCGGCTTTAGACTGCCGTGCCATTATTTTAAATATTAATCTTGGACACAATAAGAAAATCATGCAGAAGTGCCGCAAACTGGAAGAATACGCTATATTTATCGGAAAAATCAGAGAATACACAAATCAGAAGCTGTCAATTGAAACAGCGATAGACAGGGCTGTGGACGAGTGTATTGAAGCCGGTATCTTAGAAGATATACTGCGAAAAAACCGTGAGGAGGTATGTTCTATGTTATTGACAGAATATAACGAGCAGCACCATATTGAAAGCGAAAGAGAGATAGCAAAGGAAGAGGGGCTGAGGGAGGGAATAAAAGAAGGAATAAAGGAGGGACAGGAGCAGGAGCAGCGCCGCCTGCGTACTTTGATTGCAAAAATGACGGAGGCTGGGGAGACGGACAAATTAATTCCCCTTGCAGACATGGATTTTTTACAGGATATGTTCAAAAAATATCATATATGATTTTGGTGTCGGATGAGGGATTTTCATGATGAGCACAATTTCTTTTGATTACAGGCGTATAGCGGAAGGTTATGCGAAGGACAGGCCGTTTCTGCACGGACAGGTGATGGAGCGGCTGACAGATAAGATGCAAAAGCATTATCAAAACGGCCTTGACGTGGGGTGTGGTGCCGGTTTGTCCACAAAGGCGCTGCGGCAGGTTTGTGACAGGGTGACGGGCACGGATATATCGGAGGAGATGGTGCGGGCAGCGTCTGCACTGTATACGGAACCGGAATATTCTTTTGTGCAGGCAGGCGCAGAGGAAATCGTGGCACCGCCTGATACTTACGATATTGTGACGGCGGCGGGCGTTATCAACTGGATTGATGAAAAAAGATTTCTTCCCCAAATGGCGGACATTATGAAAGAGGGTGGCCTCCTGCTGATATATGATTTCTGGATATCGGGCAGGATGGAGGGGAAGCCTGCTTTTACAGAGTGGTATGAAAAAGAATATTTAAAAGAATTTCCTAAGCCGCCCCGAAAAGAGCGAGTATGGACGAAGGAGGACACAGAAGCTTTTCGTTTTGAACTGCTTTGCCAAGAAAAGTATTCCATGGACTGTGAAATGTCGATGGAGCAGTTTGTCCGTTTCATGCTGTTGCAGTCCAATGTGATAGCGCAGGTGGAGGAGAAGGGAAAGGGCATTGAGACGGTGCGGCAGTATTTAGAAGAAAGCGCGCAGCCGTATTTTGCGTCCGGTATGAAAGAAAAACTGATATTTGACGGCTATAGCTGGTATCTGAGATTGCAAAGCTGAAACATAAAATTTTCCAGTTGACAAGTGCGACATTAGTGTATATACTGAGTATGTACAGTAGAGAAAGCAAAAGGAGTGCGGAATGAGAATTCAAATTTCCATGCAAAGTGATATTCCTACTTACGAGCAAATCAAAAGGCAGATTAAGGCGCAGATTCTTTCGGGAGAGTTATCTGCTGACGAGCCGCTTACCTCAATACGCCAGCTTGCGCGTGATTTGCAGGTAAGCATCATTACGACGACCCGCGCATATGGGGACCTGGAAGCGGAAGGTTTGATTTATATGGTGCAGGGTCGGGGATGTTTTGTCAAAGGCGATGCGGAGATAGTCCGCCGACAGTATTTGCATGCTGTTGATGAGGCGCTGCAGAATGCAGCGGACAAGGGAAGGGCAGCAGGTCTGACTCTTGGTGAATTACAAAACAAACTGGAGGAAAAGTTTCATGGGTAATGCAATTGAAATTCATAACTTATGTAAGGAGTATCGGGGATTTGCACTGAAAAATATCAGTTTTAGCGTTCCGGAAGGCTTGTGCTGCGGCTTTGTAGGTCCCAACGGTGCAGGAAAAACCACGGTGCTGAAGGCAATGGTGGGGATGATATTGAGAAGCAGCGGTGAAATCTGCCTGCTTGGCAAATCTAACGATGATGTGAAGGTGAAAGAAGATATTGGAATCATGTTTGACCAGCCGTATTTTCAGGAGAGCTGGACTCCACTCGATATTGAGAGGGGCATTAAACTTTTCTACCATAATTGGAATGGCAGTGAATACAGAAAATATTTATCACGATTTGAGCTTGACCCTAAGAAAAAATTTAAGGACTTTTCCAGAGGCATGAAGATGAAACTGGCAATGGCAGTCCATCTTTCCCATAATGCCAGACTTCTTCTGCTCGATGAGCCGACTGGTGGGCTTGACCCCGCATCCCGTGATGAATTCATTGATATTATGCGGGAATATCTGGTGCAAGAAGGAAGAACAATCCTGTTTTCCACCCATATTGTCAGTGATTTGGAGCATATAGCGGATTTGATTGCCTACATCAGTCAGGGAAGTTTATTGTTTTGCGGTGAAAAAGAGGAACTGACTGCATCGTACTGCATGGTGCGGGGAGGAAAATTACCGGAAGAAAAAAGGAAATTTGCCATTGGGCTGCGTGAGTATGATAGCGGTTATGAATGTCTTATGGAACTTGCGCATATTGGCGGCCTGCCTTTAGACGCCGTCACGGAACGTGCCACCATTGATGATGTGATTGTGCACATGGAAAGGAAGAAAAAATATGCTTAACATGATAAAAATGGATTGGTTTGCAATAAAATATTATCAAAAGAGGGTTTTGGTAATATGTATTCCTCTGTTTGCCATAGGGTATGTTTCCCCTGTATTACTGATGCCTACCGCAGCGTTTTTGTTTTTTCTTTTCTCCCTCGATCCTTTTGCTGTGGAGGAAAAAGGCGATTTGAACAGGCTCTATTTGACCCTGCCTGTAAAAAGAAATGATATTGTCACCGGCAGATATGTGTTGTCGCTTATTATAGTGTTGTGCGGCATTTTGCTCGGGCTTGTATGCATGCCTCTTGCAAATCGTATTTCACATTCAAAATGGTATCCAGATTTAAAATGGATTTTGGCGCTCGCTGCGTTTAGCCTGCTTTTATATGCGCTGATGAATCTCTTTATGTACCCGCTGCTTTTTAAGCTGGGTTATCAAAAAGGTAAGTTTTGGGGGATGTATGTGCCGCTTGGCGTATGTACCATGGCTTATGCCGTATTTTGGACCTATACCCTGTTGCCGGGAAATGAAAAGCTTGTTTTGCATATACTTGTATATGCTTCGGAGCACATGCTCTTGGTCAGCGGAGGAATGTTGGTTTTGGCAGCGGCTCTTTTGATGGTTTCCTATCTGCTGTCTTTAAAGATATACTTAAAACGTGAATTTTAAAAAGCAAAAATGCAAGAGAGGCACCTTTTACAAAGTGCCTCCCGATGCTTTTATTGATTATAGGATTTTCTATCCTTCCGATTCAGGAATCCTTATTTCATGGATTCTTCCTGCTTCTTAATCATTCTACGAACCATCTCGCCACCGATAGAACCGGCTTCCTTAGAGGTCAGGTCACCATTGTAACCCTCCTTTAAGTTTACACCAAGCTCAGAAGCAACCTCGGTCTTAAAACGGTCAAGAGCTGCCTTAGCTTCAGGAACTTCTACTCTATTAGTTTTGTTGCTTGCCATTCTTTTTCACCTCCAAACACTTTTGATTTTTCACAAGAACTTTGCTTGCAATCTATCTTCAAGACAAGTGGATAATAACCACTTATCCCGGAGATTATTGCACAGCATTTTTCGTAAAAAGATACTGTTTTCCGCATTAAGTGTGTTGTTATCACTTATCTTGATGTTAGTATTGGCATAGAAATAAAAAATATTATGGTAAGTTTTTCAAGAATTTTTTGGGGAGGCGGCATGAAGGGTTGGCTAGCGAGTGACGCTGGCAGAGGAGCTGTATGTCTGTGCAGACGCGCTCTCGCTCGGATAAAAACGCAGCGGTACGTAAGGCGCCAAAAGACGCCGCCTAAGTACCGGCGTTTTTAAACGGTCTGCACAGACATACAGCTCCTCTTCCGGCTGCAAGTCGCGCAAAACGTACACTTCATGCTCGCAGGGATTTGGATATAAGCGGCAAAAGCTCGCTTACATGCTCAGAATTTTTGATGCAAGCCGAAAACTGTATTTTCGCCAATATTTCTTTATTTCAGCACCGCTATGCGGCGGTTTATCACGCCGCATACACTTTCAGCGGCGGTAATCAGCCCGTACAGCCATCTGTTCCCGAAGGAGCCCATTAAGAAACGTCGGCACTTGGCGAGGTTTTTTCGAGCCTAGTGTCCGCTACGTTTCTTTCTGAGCGAGAGCGCGGCTCCTTGGGAACAGGTGGCTGTACGGGCGTGACTCGCCGAACAGACGTGACTTGCTGCCTGTCAAACCCGCCGCCTCCCCAACACATTGATTTCTGAATGCCCCCGTGCTAAAATAGTATCCGTCACCATGCATTTGCGTGTTGACAGAAAGGTTCGGATAGACAATGGAAGATACGCAGAAAATACAATTATTTGAAAAAATACCTGTTCCGCAGGCTGTCATGAAGCTGGCGGTGCCGACGATTATCAGTTCACTTGTTATGGTGATTTATAATCTTGCGGATACTTATTTTGTGGGAATTTTAAACAACTCTGTACAAAATGCGGCGGTAACGCTGGCGGCTCCGGTGCTTCTGGCGTTTAATGCGGTAAACAATCTGTTTGGAGTTGGTTCTTCCAGCATGATGAGCCGCGCGCTGGGAAGAAAAGATTATGATACGGTGCGCCGCAGCTCGGCATTTGGATTTTACTGTGCCCTTGTCAGCGGTATTTTGTTCTCACTTTTTTTCACGTTGTTTCAGGTGCCGCTTCTTAAGATGCTGGGGGCGGACAGCGGGACAGTGGCTGCTACGGGAGAATATTTGAAATGGACAGTCAGCTTTGGCGCGGCACCGGCAATTTTAAATGTAGTGATGGCGTATATGGTGCGTGCGGAAGGCGCGTCGCTCCATGCCAGTCTCGGCACCATGAGCGGGTGTCTCTTAAATATTGTGCTTGACCCCATCTTTATTCTGCCGTGGGGACTGAATATGGGCGCAGCGGGAGCGGGGCTTGCCACCTTTTTGTCTAACTGTGTGGCCTGTGTTTACTTTTTTATATTGCTGTTTGTAAAGAAGGGACGCACTTATGTCTGCATAAATCCTGCCAAATTTTCTTTTCAAAAAGCAATTTTGCTGGGTGTCTGCGGCGTGGGGATTCCGGCGGCAATTCAGAATCTGCTGAATGTGACGGGTATGACCGTGCTGAATAATTTTACGGCGTCCTACAGTGCGGATGCGGTGGCAGCAATGGGGATTGTACAAAAAGTAAATATGGTACCCATGAACATTGCCATGGGATTTTCACAGGGTATTATGCCGTTGGTCAGCTATAACTATGCAAGCGGCAACAGTAAGCGCATGAAACAGACGATTTTCTTTGCTTTAAAGCTGATTATCGGATTTTTGACGGTTATGACGCTTACGTTTTATCTGGGAGCGGGCGGGCTTACCAGAATGTTTATGAAAAATGAAGTGATTGTGGCTTATGGTACAAAATTTTTGAGGGGATTGTGTCTGGCATTGCCATTTTTGGCAATGGATTTCCTTGCTGTCGGCGTATTTCAGGCGTGCGGCATGGGAAAGAAGGCGCTTGTTTTTGCCTTGCTCAGAAAAATTGTTCTGGAAATTCCGGCGATTTATCTGTTAAATTACCTTTTCCCGCTGTATGGACTTGCCTATGCGCAGTTCTGTGCGGAGGTGGTGCTTGCGGCGGCAGCAGTGTTGGTGCTTTTGCGGCTGTTTCAGAAAATAAATGCTGCGGCATCTGAGAAGGAAAATTGCGGCATGTAAGAGGAGATTATGGGAGGATTCGGGTTATGCAGGAAGAAAAAAGGAGTGGAGCGCTGCGGGAGCTGGCGCCCTTTTGCAGAAAGGCAGCGGCGGACGGCGCTGTGTTATTAAAAAATGAAGGCGGTATGCTGCCGATTACCAAAGAGGACAAGGTGGCTGTTTTCGGCAGGTGTCAGATAAATTACTACAAGAGCGGAACAGGTTCCGGCGGTCTGGTAAACGTGGAATATACCACCAATTTAATTGACGGCTTCAGGCAGTACCAGTGGGTACAGTTGAATGAAAAGCTGGTTGAAATTTATGAATCGTGGACAGCAGCGCATCCTGCTTATACCGGAGACGGCGAATGGGCGTCGGAGCCTTGGAATCAGGACGAGATGCAGCTTGACGATGCGCTGGTAAAAGAAGCGGCAGCCGTTTCTGACAAGGCAGTTATCGTACTGGGAAGGACGGCAGGGGAGGACAGGGACAATGCGGACGTTGCCGGCAGTTACAGGCTGACGGAGGACGAAATTGCCATGATTTCCCTTGTGACAGAATATTTTTCGGACGTGGCGGTAGTCTTTAATGTGTCCAATATTATCGACATGTCATGGACAACGGCAGATTGGTGCCACGGGTCTGTCAAAGCGCTGCTCTATACGTGGCACGGCGGCATGGAGGGCGGCAATGCGGCGGCGGATGTGCTTGTGGGGGCGATATCGCCGTCGGGACATCTGACGGACACGATTGCCCGCTCCATAGAGGATTATCCTGCCCATGCCAATTATGTCAGCGACATACGCAATTTTTATGAAGAAGATATCTATGTGGGCTACCGTTATTTTGAAACTTTTTGTCCGGAAAAGGTGCTGTATCCCTTTGGATTCGGTTTATCCTACACAACCTTTTCGTGGGAGCCGACGGAAGCTGTCGTGACGGGAAACGCAGAGGAAAGCTGTGTGGAGT